>JBOGDY010000090.1:0-8128 GCA_050742955.1 Actinomycetes bacterium
GCCTACGGCCGCTACCTCCGGGCCCAGCCAGGAGAGAGGGCCCAGGCGCTGTCGGACGCGACCGACGTGCCGCTCGCCGTGGCCGAGGTCGCCGCCGAGGTCGCGGCACTCGCCGACGGGCTGGCCCGCGACGGCAACCCGCGGTTGCGCGGCGACGCCGTCGCCGGCGTCCTGCTCGCCGCCGCCGCGGCCGAGACCGCGGCCGTGCTGGTCGGCGAGAACCTCCCGGACGACCCACGGGCAGCCCGGGCGGCGGCGTGCGCTGACGCCGCGCGGGCCGTGGCCGACGCGGCGCGCTAGCGGACCCGGCGGCCGGTCTCCGCGGTCGAGTAGCCGCCGAGCGCCTCCACCGACGCCCGGAACTCCTCGTCGTCGAGCAGGTCCAGCAACGGGTCGAGCACTCCGCCCTCCAGCACCGAGACCTCGGTGACCAGGTCGTAGGGCTCCCGGGTCACCGGCACGAAGCCGGCCCCGAACGCCCGTGCCGCCGCCAGCACGCCGAGCCCGCAGTCGGCGCGACCCGCCATGACCGCCGCCGCCACCGCCAGATGTGTGTGCTGCTCACGGAGGTAGCCCTCCACGTCGTCGGCAGAGAGACCCAGCCGCGCCAGCTCGGCGTCGAGCAGCACGCGGGTGCCCGCCCCCGGCTGCCGGTTGACGTAGCGCAGCCCGGGGCGGGTCAGGTCGGCCAGCCCGGTGAGCCCGTGGGGGTTGCCCGGGGCCACGATCAGCCCCTGGTCGCGGTGCACCAGCCGGACGACGGCGACCTCGCGCCCGCCCAGGAGCCGGTCCACGTAGGGCAGCGTGTAGGTGCCGCTCGCCGGGTCCAGCAGGTGCGAGCCGGCGACGTGGCAGAGTCCGTCGCGCAACGCGACCAGCCCACCCAGCGAGCCCACGTTGGACGACGCCAGGGTCAGCCGCGGGTCGCGGGCCCGAAGCGCCGAGGCGGCCAGGTCGAGGACCAGGTCGTGCGAGCCGATCGCGACGACGGTGCGGTCGACCTCGTCGAGCCCCCGCAGCAGCTCGACGTCGACCTGCTCTCCGGCGTGGTGGCCCTCCAGCCCGGCCGGCACGACGAGCAGCCCGTCGGCGCGCACCAGCGAGGTGAGCAACCCTGCCCCTCGCGGCAGCGGCGTGGCCACGACCCGCCCTCCGACCCGGCCCAGGCGCACCCTGATCCAGTCGTCGCTGCCCGCCGTCGAGGCCAGCTTCCGTGCGAGCCGTGCCTTGACGACCGTACGGCGGGGCGCGGCCACGCCCTGCAACGCGGCCAGCAGGGGCGTGGCGAAGATGTCGAACGTGAGAGCGGCCGACACCGGGTAGCCGGGCGCGCCGAGGACCGGCGTCATGTCGACGACGCCGAGCACCACCGGGTGCCCGGGGCGCACCGCGACACCGTGCACCGCGAGGTGCCCCTCCCGAGCCACCACGGCAGCCGTGTGGTCGCCGCGGCCCGCGCTGGACCCGGCGACCACGACGACCAGGTCGGCGACGGCGGCGGCCGAGCGGACCGCCGCCGCGATCAGGTCGGGGTCGTCGGCGACGATCGGCACGACGCGTGCCTCGCAGCCTGCCTCGCGGGCCTGACCGGCCAGCATCAGCGAGTTGGTGTCGGGGATCTCCCCCGCCTCGACCGCGGAGCCCAACGGCCGGATCTCGTCACCGGTCGGGATGACGACGACCACGGGCGCCCGGCGTACGAGCAGGTCCACGTGGCCGGCTGCGGCAGCCGCCGCGACGTCCACGGCTCGCAGCCGGTGGCCCTCGGGCAGCAGCAGCTCGGTGGCGCTGACGTCCTCACCGATGGACCGCACGTGCAGGTAGGGCGGGACCGCGGCCCGCAGCTCCACCGACCCGGCACCCCCGTCGACGTGGTGCAGGTGCTCGCGCATCACGACCGCGTCACGTCCGTCGGGCAGCGGGTCACCGGTGTCGACCACGTCGTACGCCTCTGCAGGAAGCAGCAGCGGCGTGCTCTCGCTCGCGCCGACCGTGTCCGCGGCCCGCACCGCGATGCCGTCCATCGCCGCGGCATCGAACGACGGCGACGAGCGCCGCGCCCACACCGGTCCCGCCGTCACCCGGCCCACGGCCTCCTCGAGCGGCAGCCGGACCGTCGGGACCAGCGGCGGGCAGCTGCACGACCGGCGGGCGTCCTGCCAGGCCGCGAGCGCGTCGGCCGCGGGCACGTCCCTGATGTAGGGGCTGCCAGCCGGTGCGTCGGTCACCCGCCGGACGCTACCCGTACAGGGTCACGTCGACCTCGGTCCCGGCGTCGAGCCCGGTCGCCGGCTCGGGCACGGTCAGGTAGCCGTCGGCGGCGGTGAGCACCGACAGCAGCGCCGACGCACCGAACAGCGGCGTCGCGACGTCGTCGTCCAGCGCCACCTGCACGACGTCGAGCCGCCCGGCCGCCGAGGCCAGGGGGCGAGCGAGCCGGGCCCGGACCACCCGGTCGGCAGGCGGACGGGTGCAGCCGGCGAGCCGGCGGACGACCGGGACGCCCAGCAGCCGGAACACGACGAGCGCAGACAGCGGGTTGCCGGGCAGCCCGATCACCGGCACCCCGTCGCACTCGGCCAGCAGGGTCGGCTTGCCGGGCTTCAGCGCGACGCCGTGGCACACGATGCCCGGGGGGCCGAGCCGGGCCACGACACCGGCGGTCTCGTCGCGGGTCCCCACGGACGACCCGGCCGAGACGACGACCAGGTCGCTGTCGGCCAGCGCCTCCCGCATCGCCTTCTCCAGCAGCCCGGCGTCGTCACCGACGATGCCACGCAGGTCGGGGGCTCCCCCGGCCTCGTGGACCATCCCGGCAAGCGCCGACGAGGTGGCGTCGCGGACCTGGCCGGCGCGCAGCACGACCGTTCCCGCCGGCACCACCTCGTCGCCGGTGGCCAGAACCGCCACCCGCGGGCGGGCGTGCACCGCCACCTCGGTGAACCCCGCGGCGGCCAGCATGCCCAGGTCCTGCGCACGCAGCTGCCGCCCGGCGGGCACCAGCGCCGCACCGGCGGCCACGTCCTCGTCGGCCCGCACGACGCCGTCGCCGGGGGCCGCCGGCCGGACGACCTCGACGGTGCCGGGCATCGTCTCCTGCGTGTGCTCGACCATGACCACCGCGTCGGCACCTGGCGGCAGCGCGCCGCCGGTCGGGATGGCTGCGGCCCGGCCCCGGCCGACCTCCACGTCGGGCTCGACGCCCATCAGCACCGCGCCGGCCACCTGCAGGTAGGCCGGCAGCGACTCGGAGGCTCCGTAGGTGTCCGCGGCGCGCACCGCGAAGCCGTCGACGGTGGACCGGGGGAAGCCTGGCAGCGGCGCGGGTGCGCGGACATCCTCCGCCGGCACCCTGCGCAGGGCCCCGGTCAGGGCCACCCGTTCGACCGGCGTGCGGCGGCCGGCCGGCAGGTCGCGCAGCGCCTGCTCGACCGTCCGGGTGGCGAAGAACTCGCGGCCGGGCATCTCGACGCCCTGTCCGGTGCCCTCAGTCCCGCGGCTGCTCGCGGGCGGCGGCACCGCCGCGCTGCAGCCCCAGGACGCTCGCCACCGGTCCGAGGGCGACCTGGCCCAGCCCGCAGATCGAGGTCTTGCGCAGGGTTCGCTCGAGCTCGAGCAGCCGCGCCTCCGCGGCGGCGTCGACCCGGCCGCCGTCGGCCAGCGCATCGGTGAGCATGGTGTGCGCCTTGGCGGACCCGACCCGGCACGGCACGCACTTGCCGCACGACTCGTCGCGGAAGAAGCGCAGCACGTTGGTGGCGGCGGCGAGCAGGTCAGTGCCCGCGGCGACCGCGACCAGCGCCCCGGACCCCAGCATCGACCCGGCGTCGGCCAGGGTGTCGAAGTCGAGCCGTACGTCGAGGTCGTCGGGGCCCAGGAAGTTGGAGGAGGCGCCACCGGGCTGCACGGCTGCGAGTCGCGCACCGTCGGCGACTCCCCCGGCAAGGTCGAGCAGGTCGCGCACGGTAGTGCCCATCGGGACGCAGTAGACGCCCGGCCTCGCGACGTGACCGGACACGGCGAAGAACTTGAGTCCGTCGCAGTCGCCGGCGCCCTGGTCCTTCCACCACTGGGCGCCCCGCTCGAGGATCACCGGGACGTCGGCGAAGGTCTCGACCGAGTTCATCAGCGTGGGCCTGCCCCACAGCCCGTAGTTGCCGGGGAACGGTGGCTTGTTGCGCGGCTCGCCCCGGTGCCCCTCCATGCACTCGATGAGGGCCGACTCCTCGCCGAGGATGTAGCCACCGGGAGACACGAAGACCTCGACCCGGAGCCTGCGACCGCGCCCGAGCACGTCGTCCCCGAGCAGGCCCTCGGCCTCGATCCGCTCCAGCTCGTCGCGCAGCAGCTCGGTCTCCGGGCCGTACTCGTGACGGACGAAGACCCAGCCCTCCTCGGCGCCCACGGTGACCATGCCGAGCAACAGGCCCTCCAGCACGAGGTGCGGCTGGTCAGCGAGGATCTGGCGGTCTTTGAAGGTGCCGGGCTCGGACTCGTCGGCATTGCAGATCGCGTACTTCGGTGCCGACGCCTGGCCTGCCACCAGCTGCCACTTCTTGCCGGTGGGAAATCCGGCGCCACCCATGCCCCTGAGCCCGGACTGCTGCAGCGTCCCCACGACCTTGTCGGCGTCGAGGTCGCCCGCCAGCAGCCGGCGCAGCACCCGGTAGCGCTGCTCCCCCGGGGAGTAGGGGTCGTTGGGCCACGGGTCCACCCGACCGGACGGGGTCGCCTCGGCCTCGGGCAGTGTCCCGCCGCGTGCGGCGGCCACCATCTCGTCGGCCGCCTCCATCCGACCCGGTTGCTCGTTGACCGCGAGTGCGGGTGCGATGTCGCACCGGCCGAGACAGGACACCTCGACGAGCTCGACCTCGGCATCCTCGGCGTACCGCTCCTTGACCGCGGCGATCCGCTCCTCGGAGCCCCGCAGCCAGCAGGACAGGTCGTGGCAGACGTGCAGCGCCACCGGGGCCGGCGGCTCGGTGCGGAAGTGCGGGTAGAACGAGACCAGGCCCTCTAGCTCGTAGAGCGGCCGCCTGGTGTCGTGGGAGAGCGCGACGAGCTCCTCACGCGGCAGCCACCCACGGCGGTCCTGGATCGCGTTCAGGGCAGGGATGAGGCTGGGACCGGGGAACTTCCCGGCCCGCGCCTCGACCCCCGGCGCCTTTTGCTGAGCTCTGCTCATGTGCCCTGACCGACGGGCTCGATCGCGACCGCGCAGAACTTGAACTCCGGGATCTTCCCGACCGGGTCGACCTCGTCGATGGTCAGCAGGTTGGCGGCGGCCTCGCGGAAGTGGAACGGGATGAAGCAGTTGCCCCGCGCCTCGCGCACCGACACCCGCACGTACAGCTCGATCGCGCCGCGCCGGGAGCTGACCCGGGCCAGCCCGCCGTCGACCAGGCCCAGACGTCCCGCATCCTGGGGGTGCACGTAGACCTCTGCTCGGGGGGCGAGCGTGTCCAGCGCGTAGGAGCGCCGTGTCATCGAGCCGGTGTGCCAGTGCTCGAGGAGCCGCCCGGTGTTGAGCACGAACGGGTAGTCGGCGTCCGGCAGCTCCTTGGCGGGGAGCCACTCGGCGGGCACCAGGTGGGCCAGCCCGTCGCTGGTGTTGAAGCGGTCGTCGAACATGACCACGGTGCCGTCGCTGTGCTCTGGGTCGTCGTTGGGGTAGAGCTTACCGGTCGAGCCGAGGTTGCCCCAGCTGAGGTTGGTGTAGCTCGGCATCACCGACACCATCTCGTCGAAGACCTCACGGGGCGACGCGTAGTCCCAGCCGAGGCCGAGGCGCTGGGCGATCTGCTGGGTGATCTCCCAGTCGATGCGGGCGTCGCCCGGCGGGTCGAGCACCTTGCGGCCGAGCTGCACGCGCCGGTCGGTGTTGGTGTAGGTGCCGTCCTTCTCGAGGTACGACGAGGCGGGCAGGATCACGTCGGCGAACTCGGCGGTCTCGGTGATGAAGATGTCCTGCACGACGAGGAAGTCCAGCGCGGACAACGCCTTCCGCACCTTGTTGATGTTCGGGTCGGAGAGGAACGGGTTCTCACCCATCATGTACATCGCGCGCACCCCGCCCTCGTCGAGGACTGAGTGGATGATCTCGGTGACGGTGAGGCCGCGCTTCGGGTCGAGGCCCGTCGTGCCCCATGCACGCTCGAACTTCTCGCGCACACCAGCGTCGTCGGCGCTCTGGTAGTCGGGGTAGAACATCGGGATCAGCCCGACGTCGGACGCGCCCTGCACGTTGTTCTGGCCGCGCAACGGGTGCAGTCCGCTGCCGGGCCGCCCGACGTTGCCGGTGATGGCGCAGAGGGCGATCAGGCAGCGGGCGTTGTCGGTGCCGGTCGTGTGCTGGGAGATGCCCATGCCCCAGAAGATGATCCCGGCGCCGGCCTCGCCCCAGGTCTTGGCGACCCGGCGGATCACGTCGGCGGGCAGGCCGGTGATCTGCTCAGCACGCTCCGGCGGGTACTCGGCGACCGTGTCGGCCAGGGCCTGGTAGTTGGACGTCCGGCGCTCGACGTAGTCGTGGTCGACGAGGTCGAGCCGGATGATCTCGTGCATCAGCGCGTTGTAGAACGCGACGTCTGTGCCCGGCTTGATCTGGCAGAAGATGTCGGCGTGGTCGGCGACCTTGTCTGCGCGCGGGTCGACGTAGATGATCGTCGTCCCGTTGCGCCGGGCCTGCTTGAAGAACGAGGAGGCGACCGGGTGGTTGGCGGTCGCGTTGCTGCCGGTGATGATCGCGACGTCGGCGTTGGCGATGTCGCCGTACGTCGTGGAGACCGCGCCCGAGCCGATGCCCTCGAACAGGGCCGCGAC
The DNA here is from genome assembly GCA_050742955.1 of Actinomycetes bacterium. Classification (GTDB taxonomy): domain Bacteria; phylum Actinomycetota; class Actinomycetes; order JACCUZ01; family JACCUZ01; genus CAWIXB01. Next base: position 6,823 of record JBOGDY010000090.1, read on the forward strand.
GCTGGAGGCGTGACAGAGCCGGGTGCAGTGGTCGACGTTGTTGGTGCGGAACGCGGTACGCAACAGCTTCTGGAAGAGGTAGGCCTCCTCGTTGGAGCACTTCGCGGAGCCGAACCCGGCGATCGCCCCTGGGCCGCCCGCCGCATGGGCTTCGCTCAGCCGCTGGGCCACCAGGTCCAGCGCCTCGTCCCAGGTAGCCTCCCGGAAGTGCGGCAGCACCTCGTCGTACGGCACCAGGCCACCAGGTCGACGGCGGCGCCGCCGCTCCCCCCGCTCGCCGCCCTGGCCACCGCCGTCCGCGTCGCCCCGCACGTCGGCGGACAGCGGACCCTTGGGGTAGGCCTCGTCCCGGCGGATCAGCGGCACGGTGAGCCGCTGCGGCGAGGCGGCGTAGTCCCAGCCGTAGCGGCCCTTGACGCACAGCCGGCCCTGCGAGCCGGGCTGGTCGCGTCCCTCGGCGAAGGCGATGGCCCCACGCTCGCGGTCGGCGTAGTAGGTGATGGCGCAGCCGACCCCGCAGTAGGGGCAGACGCTCTCGACGGCGTCGAGCTCGGTGCGTGGCCGGATCGGCACGTCGTTGATCGGCTTGTTCGTGAGCGCACCCGTCGGGCAGGCCGCGACGCACTCGCCGCAGGTGACGCAGGACGAGGAGCCCATCGGGTCGTCCAGGTCGAAGGCGATGCGGGTGGTGTAGCCCTTGCCGCTGCGCCCGATCACGTCGTTCCCCTGGATGTCGTCGCAGGCTCGCACGCACCGGTCGCAGAGGATGCAGGCGTCGTGGTCGACGGCGATGACCGGGTTGGACACGTCGGTGCCGCGACCGCTCCCCACCGGCAGCCCGCCGGCGGCCACGCTGTAGCGAGCGGACAGCTCGAGCAGCAGGTTGTCGCCCGTGGTGGTCTGCTTGGGGTCCTGTTCGGGTGGCGGCTGGTCGGCGACGAGCAGCTCGGTGAGGGTGGCCCGGCTGCGCTCGATCTCGTCCGACGTGGTGGTGACCTCCAGGCCGTCCTCGCACGGCCGGACGCACGCGGCGGCGTAGGCCCGGCCGCCGGTCTCGACCACGCACATCCGGCACACTCCGACCGGGTCGTAGCGCTCGTCGTGGCAGAGCACGGGGATGTCGATGCCGACGTCGCGGGCGGCGGCCCAGATCGTCGTGCCCTCGGGCACGGTGACCTCGTGCCCGTCGATGGTGGTGGTCACGGTGCGGCCGGGTGCCTGCGCCGGAGCCGCCTCGGTAGCCGTCACGTGGTCACCCTCCCACCGCACCCCGAGACCTGTCAGATCCTCGACCAGTCCTGACAGA
>JBOGDY010000091.1:0-8082 GCA_050742955.1 Actinomycetes bacterium
CCGACGCCGCTCTTCGGCAGTCGCCAGGGTGCGCACCTCGCTGAACAGCAGAGCCGTCTCCAGCCGCAGCGCCTGCTCCTCCACGACCTCGGTGGCGTTGCCGAGGCTTGCGCGGTCGAACGCTGAGGTGCCCCGCTCGACGGCCACCAGGCCGAACGTGCGCAGCCCGATCCGGAGCGGGAGGACCGCCGAGAAGCCCTGGGTGCCGTCGCTCAGTGCCGCGTCGTGCCGCACGGGGCTGGAGGACGCCCATGCCTCGTCGAAGGGGTGCTGCTCGATCTGCCAGTCGAGCCGGGCGGCGCCGTGGAACGCCACCGGAGTCAACCGGCCGCCTGTCGACCGGACGTAGACGGCGCCGCGGTCGAACGGCACGGACGCCCGCAGGTTCTCGAGCAGCCCGTGGGCGAGCGTCACCGGGTCAAGACCTCCGGACAGCTGCCGGGAGACGACGCGCAGCTGTGAGATGAGCCGGTACGCCGCGGCGTAGGCGGCGTTCTCGGGGACGGTCTGGACCTGCTGCAGCCGGTGCACCCACCCGGCCAGGAGACCGACGGCAAGCGTGATGAGGCCCCACAGACTGACCGTCTCGAGGTAGGTGCTCAGATCCCCGGGCTCGTCGTCGACGACCCAGCCGAGGAGCAGCGTGAGCGCCGCCAGACCGGACGTGGTGATGCCGGACGCGAGCCCGCCCACCAGCCCCGAGGCGAGCGCCGGTGCGATCAGGTAGGGCAGCAAGGGTTCGAACAGCTGGGACAGGGTCTCGTTAGGCTCGGCGGGCAGGGGTTCAAGCACCAGCACGAGCACGCACGCGCCCACGGCCTCCACCGTCGGCTGCCAGCGCCGGACCGTCGGCGACCCCACTGGCACCGAGGCTGCGACCGCCAACGCCCAGAGCATCACAACCGCGGCGGCTTCATCGCGGCCCTGCCGGGAGATCAGGATCAGCGCCGAGCAGAGAACCAGCAGCCCCAGGCGCACGCCGACCACGACACGTTCCGTGGATGACCAGCCGCTGGGGACCAGACGCATGTGGGGAACGCTGTCACACCTCGGCGGGGCGGGCGAGCAACTACCCCAAACACCCCGCCTGCGCGTGTCGCTTCTGCTGCAATGGCGAGGTGGACGATCAGCTGCAGCCTCTGACCGACGTCATCAAGCAGGCGGACGGCAAGTTGCGTGAGGGCCTCAACGCAGCGGCCCGCGTGTGGCCGACCGGCTTCCCGACCCTGGACACCTACCTGAGTGGGGGACTGCGTTCCGGGGAGCTCACGCTGCTCGGTGGGCCGCAGGGCCTCGGTAAGACGACGTTGGCCCTCCAGATGATCCGCAACGCCACTGCGGCAGGAGAGTCGGCGGTCTACCTCTCCTACGAGCACGACGCGGCGACGGTGCTCGAGCGGCTCGTCGCGATCGAGGCAGCCGAGCACATGGGCATCGAGGCCGTCTCGTTGCGTCGCATCCGTGAGTCCCTGGAGGCCTCCGACGGACGGGAGGGCTCGTTGGAGGAGCGCCTGGCCAACACCGTCGGGGGCAGCGAGGCCGTTCGGGCGGTCCAGGGCTACGCCGATCGGCTGCACGTGCACCGGTCGAACGGCAGCGACACGAGCGTCGACACGGTCCGGCAGATCGTCGACCAGGTGCATGCCAGCACCGGTCAGGTCCCACTGGTGGTCGTCGACTACCTGCAGAAGGTCCATGTCCCCGGTGGCTCCGAGATCGAGGAGGAGCGCGTCACCAAGATCGTCGAGGGGCTGAAGGACCTGGCGTTGGAGATCGAGGTGCCGGTGCTGGCGATCGTTGCCGCCGACAAGGAGGGCCTTGTCGCCGGCCGCCGGCTGCGCGTGCATCATCTGCGAGGCTCCTCGGCGCTGGCCTACGAGGCCGACATCGTGCTCATCATGAACGACAAGTACGACGTGGTCGCCCGCCACCACCTCGTCTACGACGTGGGCAACGCCGAGCGCTACCGCAACTGGGCCGTGCTCAGCATCGAGAAGAACCGCACCGGGCTGGACAAGATCGACCTGGAGTTCCGCAAGCGGTTCGAGCAAGGCCGCTTCGAGACGGACGGCAACCCCGTGGTCGAGCAGCTGGTCGACGAGCGGGTCTACGTCGAGTAGGGCCAGCGCTCCGTTTCAGCGCGGCGGGTCGTCCTCGTCACGGAAGACCCACAGCGCCCGGGCGAGGCGACGGGTGTCCACTGCGGACTTGAGCAGTGGTCCGGCCTCCTCTCCGAGGGTGGCCAGCACGGCGAGGTCGGTCTCGTCGAACGGTGGGTCCTGGCGGCGGGCCAGCAGCAGCAGCCCCTCCACCAGCGGCACCGGGGCCGCGAGAAGGTGCCGCCAGCTGGCCAGAGGTGCCCCTTGGAGCGCGCGCCGCGCCACGTCGCTGTCCTCGATGATGACGCCCTTGTTCCCGCGGGCGACCGTCTCGACGAGCCACGACTCGGGGTAGAGCTCATAGCGGTGCTCGAGGTTGCGCAGGTTGACGCCGCCGGCCACCCGCCAGTGACCGTCGTCGGGCACCATCAGCGTGCCCGCGTCGGCCCGGGTCCGCTCGACGGCGTCCGCGATGACGACGTCCGCCGTCTCCGGGACACCGTTGAGCTCGTTCAGCCGCGCGAACAGCTGCTGCACCAGTGACATGCCCTCGAACTTCTGCACTGCAGCCTCGATGGGCCGGACCTGGGCGGGGGCCGGTCGCGGCCGGGGCGTCTCCGGCTCGGCCGCTGGATCCGTCTCGACGGTGGGAGCGCTGATCGTCGGCATCGCCGCAGCATCGGGCACCGGCTTCGGCGATGCCGTCCTGGCCGAGACCTTCTTGGGACTGGGCGCGCGTCGGGTGCCGCCACGCCGCGACCGGGGAACGGTGGGTCGTGCGGAGTCATCGCGCGGCGTGGGGTCGCCCTCGAGCGGTGCAACGTGCAGCGGCGTGGGCGACGGGCTCGTGGCGGCCGCGGCAACCTCGTCGCGGCCGATCGGGGAAATAGGGGGGTCGTAGTCGGTCACCGGACGGATCAGGGGGTCGTAGTCGGTCACCGGACGGATCAGGGCGTCGAGGTCGTCGTCAGCGGAGAGCGTGACTACTGGTTCGTTCAGCAGATCGTCGATCACCTCGGCGGCGTGGGGTGCGTCCAGGAAGACCATCCTCGGGGAGTCGTCCCGCGCTGCTCCGTCGCCGTCGTCGTCGGGCTCGACCAGGAACGGCTGGCCTGGCCTCGCTGAGGTCGACCGCGCATCGGGAGTGGGGATCACGGCCGTCCTTCCGTTGTTCCAGGGCTGGTTCATGAGGTCCTCGAGGGCCGACAGCAGCGCCGGACGGCTCACCGGCAGCGGCAGCACCTCAGCGGCCGGTAGGCGGCGCATCTCCGGCGCATCCCAGCCCTGGCGGTCGCTGGACACGAGCAGCACCGGCGCCAGCTTGGCGCGGGCCCGCAGGTGGGTCACCGCGGACAGGGCGAGTGATGGGTCCTCGAGGTCGAGCACCAGCGCGTCGGCATTGTCGCTGCCCTCGACCCACGTACCCAGACCGTCCGGCCGCAGGTCGACGACGTCGTAGTCCGTCGCGGAGAGCCCCATGGCCATGGCCGGGTTGCGCGAGACGACGAGGACCCGGGCCATGTCAGAGCTGCCCGTTGAAGGACTCGAAGATCTGGATCGCCGCCGGCCCCAGGATGACAACGAAGAGCGCGGGCAGGATGCAGAAGATCAGCGGGAACAGGATCTTGACGGGGACCTTCTGCGCCAGCTCCTCGGCCCGCTGCGTCCGCTTGACCCGCATCTCCTTGGCCTGCACGCGCAACACCCGGGCGATCGGGATGCCGAAGGCGTCCGCCTGCACCATGGCGGTGACGAACGCGTGGAGCTCGGGGAGGTCCGTGCGTTCCCCGAGCGCCCGCATGGCCTCTGTGCGTCCGAGCCCGATCTGCATCTCCTGAAGCACCCGGAAGAACTCCTCGGCCAGTGGCCCGCTCGTGTTCCGGGCGACTTGTGCGAGCGCCGCGTCGAAAGCCAGCCCCGCCTCCACCGAGATGGTCAGCAGGTCGAGCGCGTCCGGCAGCTCTTTTCGCGTCTGCTCGCGGCGGTTGTAGCCCATCTGGTAGATCGCCAGGTTGGGTGCGAAGTAGCCGGATGTGGTCAGCAGCACCCCGAAGCCGATGATCGGCAGGATGCCCGCTCCGAGCAGGAACGGCACCGCGATCCCCAGGGCAGCCCCGACCATCAGCCCCAGCATCTTCAGCGCGAGGACCCGGTCGACGTCCCACTGCGGAGGGCTGCCTGCGACCTCGAGCCGGTGTCGGATGCGGGCCGGCTGGTCGGACGGCGTGAACCGTCGGCCCAGTCTGCTCAGCTTCCGCATGCCCGGTCCGAGGATGCGCTCGCCGAAGGGCTTCTCCAGCTCCTTGCGCATCGACGTCGGGGCCGACTGGATGGCTTGCACGGCCGCCAGCGACCGCGCGACCTGGTGGCGTTCCGAGGTGATCACGCCCACGGTTGTCAGCGCGACGGCGATCGCGAGGAAGATCCCGCTCAGTCCCAGGATCAACAGCAACGAAGCATCCATGGTCAGACCTCCACCGCCACTGCCTTGCGCATCCACAAGGCCCCGATCAGCAGCAGCACCGCTCCGGCAGTGAGCATGACGCCGCCCATGAGCGTCGTGTAGAGCGGCTCCAGGTAGGACGGCCGCGTCATGACGAGGTAGAGGGCGAACGTCGGGGGGAGCAGGCCGAGGATCCACCCCGACAGGCGGCCCTCGGCGGAAAGGACCTTGACCTGCCGGCGCAGTCGCTCGCGCTCCCGCAGAGTGCCGCCCACGGTGACCAGCAGCTCGGCCAGGTTTCCGCCGACCTCACGCTGGATCCTGATCGCCATCACGACCCAGGCGAAGTCCTTGCTTCGCATCCGGTCGGCGATGCCGTCGAGTGCGTCCTCGATGGGCACGCCGAGGCGTGCCTCCACCAGCGCCCGGTTGAACTCACCGGTCATCGGCTGCTGTCCCTCACGGACCACGGTGTCCATGGCCTGCGGCATCGAGTAGCCCGCGGACAGGCTCCCGGAGACCAGTTGGAGGGTGTCGGGCAGCTGGGCGAGGAACGCGGACGTCCGCTTGGACTCCTTGATGCTGAGATAAACCCAGGGCAGCAGGACTCCGGCGGTGAGACCGATCAGGGTGAGCCCGATGGCGCCCCCGGAGATCAGGAGCATGAGGAAGGCGGAGCCCAGGGCCACGCCGAGGTGGATCAACAGCCATTCCGCGGCGCGCAGCGGCACGCCGGCCGCCTCCAGCCGGCCGGCGAGCTCGGACTCGAAGTCCCGTCTCCTCACGACCTTCCCGGCGAACTCGACTGCCGACCTCGCGACCTGGCTGCTGCCGAGCGCGGTCGTGATCTCTTCCTGCTTGACCGGGACGCGGCCGGTCAGCGTGTAGATGGACAGGCGACGACGGACCCGGCCGGCCCTGGTGTCCGGCTTGCTCGCCTTGGTCAGCGCGATGCCGACCAGGAACAGCAGCCCCAGGAACGTGGCGCCCAGGGCGAACGGCAGCATCGACTCGGTGACCCATGTCGAGGTCGCGCCGCTGTCCACGGGCCGTGGCCCGAACGGCGAGGCCGACCCGGCGGTCGACGCGGTCAGCGTCTTGGCGGCGGAATCGATCAGCGCCACCTCGCCGGCCATGGCGGTCACGGTCACGTTGGCGGAGGTTCCGACCAGACTCTGCGGCACCGCGCCCGAGATCTGGATCTGGGTACCGATCGCCTGTGCCGCCTGCTTGAACGTCGCGGCCAGGTCGTCCGAGCCGGAGGTCAGCAGTGTCCCGTCGCCGGCGGCGGTCAGCTCCGCCAGAGCGGCAGTATCGCCCTCGGACGGGCCAATGTAGACCGAGTCGAGCGCGACCCCGGCCTCTTTGATCTGGGTGACGGCGGCCGGGAGGCGGGTCGTGCTGCCGGAGTCATGGCCGTCACTGAGCACGATGACGCTGCGCGCACCGGACTCGCCCACCGCGTCAGCGGCGAGCACCGAGCCGTCGTAGAGCGCGGTGCCGCTGACCGTGTCCACCTCGAGCTGGTCGACGAGGAGGGCGACGGCGGCCCGATCCTCGGTCGGCGCCTGCACGGTCTCGGCCAGCTTGCCGAAGGTGACGAGGCCGACCAGCACGTCCGCGGGCACGGTCTCGAGGAACGTCCGGGCGGCGGCCTGTGCATCGGCGATGCGCGGGCCGCGCATGCTCTGGCTGACGTCGATGGCCAGTACGGCGGCGCGCTTGACGTCGGTGCCCGCGCCGATCTGCTCTGCCGTGGCGGGGACGTCGGTGCCCTCGATCTCGAGCGTGACCGAGCCAGGATCGATCGAGGCTCCCTCTGGAAGGTCGTCGGCCTGGAAGACGATGTCGATCTGTCCGTCGGCGGTCGTGATCCCGACGATGTTTCCGCTCGGCGCGGCCGACGCCGTCCCGACGCCCGCCAAGCCGGAGCCGACGACGAGCATCGTCGCCACCCCGAGCCGGAGGAGCGTTCGGGTCATCAGCCGAACCGCTCGAACGCGAAGATGGTGGGGTCGACCCTGATGCCACTGGCGGCCAGCTTCTCCACGAACTTGGGTCGCAGGCCCGTCGACTTGAGGCTGCCGAGCGATCGGCCGGTGTCGTCGAAGCCCGGGCCGTGGTCGTAGAGGAAGATGTCCTGCAGGGTGATCACGTCACCCTCCATGCCGACGACCTCGGTGACGTGCGTCAGGTGTCGCGTCCCGTCCTTGAAGCGCGACTGGTGAACGATCAGGTCGATGGCACTGGAAACCTGTTCGCGGATGGCCTTGACGGGCAGCTCGACCCCGGCCATCAGCACCATGGTCTCGACCCGGGAGAGCACGTCGCGGGGGCTGTTGGCGTGCACGGTGCAGATCGAGCCGTCGTGGCCGGTGTTCATGGCCTGGAGCATGTCGAGCGCCGCCGCGTCGCGGATCTCACCGACGACGATGCGGTCCGGCCGCATGCGCAGCGAGTTCCGCACCAGGTCGCGGATCCTGACCTCGCCCTTGCCCTCGATGTTCGGGGGGCGGGCCTCCAGGCGGATCACGTGCTCCTGGTGCAGCTGCAGCTCGGCAGCGTCCTCGATCGTGATGACTCGCTCGTCGCCGGGGATGAAGGACGACAGCACGTTGAGCGTCGTGGTCTTCCCGGCGCCGGTGCCACCGCTGACGAGGATGTTGAGCCGGCCGCGCACGCACTGGTCGAGGAAGTCGGCGGTGGCGCGGGTCATCGTGCCGAAGCCGATGAGGTCCTCGATCATGTAGGGGTCGGTGGAGAACTTGCGGATGGTCAGCAGCGATCCGTCGATGGCGAGCGGCGGGATGATCGCGTTGACGCGGCTGCCGTCGGGGAGGCGCGCGTCGACCATGGGGCTCGCCTCGTCGACGCGTCGGCCCACCCGCGCCACGATCTTGTCGATCGTCCGGCGGAGGTGGCCCTCGTCGCTGAAGGTGCCGTCGACCGTGTAGATGCGGCCGGCGCGCTCGATGTAGATGGCGTCATAGCCGTTGACCATGACCTCGGTGATGTCGGGGTCACGCAGGTAGGGCTCGAGCGGGCCGTAGCCGAGGATGTCGTCGGCGATCTCCTGCGCGATCTTGGCTCGGTCGGCGACGGTCAGTGGCGTGTCGTCCTGGGCCAGCACCTCCTGGAGGGTCAGGCGCACCTTCTGCTCGAGCTCGGACTGGGTGAGCCGCGAGTCGTAGAGCTTGGGACCGAGGTTGTCGAGAAGGGTCTGGTGGACCGCGCGCTTGAGGTCGAGGAAGGGGTCGGCGTGGCGCCGGGTCCTGACGGGGGCGCCGGCGATCGCTTCACCGTTGCTCTCGGGCGGGATGACCCCCCTGTCGCGCTTGGCTGCGGCCAGCCGGTCGGCGAGGCTCATGTCGTCCTAGCTCTCCTTCGCAGCAGACCGCGCCGGTCGGTGCGGAGTCCTGACGGGATCTCGTCCTCGATGGGCGTAGCGCCGGCAACGACCTCGCGTTCGCCGAACGTCTTGATGGCCTGGCTGACGGGGTGCTTGGGGTCGTCGAGGACGATCGGGACCCCCCGGTTGAT
>JBOGDY010000092.1:0-7990 GCA_050742955.1 Actinomycetes bacterium
GCGCCGGCCTTCGGGTCCTCGGCGCCGTAGACAAGCCGGTCGACCCGCGCGAGCACCAGAGCGCCGGCGCACATCGTGCACGGCTCGAGGGTCACGACCAGTGTGCAGCCCGAGAGCCGCCACTGACCCAGCGACCGGGCCGCCTCGCGGATCGCGACGGCCTCGGCGTGCGCCGTCGGGTCACGGTCGGCCTCGCGGGCGTTGTGCCCCCGGCCGACCACCTCGCCGGCCGCGGACACGACCACCGCACCCACCGGCACGTCGCCTGCCGGCAGGGCCCGCCGCGCCTCGTCCAGGGCGAGCCGCATCCACCCGTCGTACTGCTCCCGCACGAGGGGTCAGCGTAGGGAGTCGAGGACCTCTGCGAAGCCGCCGGCCTCCGCCACCGTGGCCAGCGCGTCCATCGGCACCAGCTCGTCCTCGCACAGCTCCCGCAGCTCGTCCGGCGACGTGCCGAGATCGGCGAGCACGTCGAAGTCACCCCCGCAGGTCCCTGCCACCTCGACGTCGTCGGCGTCGATGCCCACCTCGAGGAAGTCGAACGGGCTGCGGGCCGACCCGACCACGTCGGACACGAAAACCCGCGGGTCCTCGTCGCCGTCGACCCGCACCACGGCCCACCAGGCGTCCTCGCGCTCGACGAACACGAGCACGGGCTCGTCGTCCACCTCGATCAGCCGGAGGGTGTCGGCCAGCTCACCGAGACCCCCGACCTCCTCGAGGTCGGTGTCTCGCGCGAACCACTTGTCCGCGTTGCGGACCAGGACGGCGGTGAAATAGGACACCTCGACTCCAACGGAGGTCTCAGCCGGCCGGCGGCCGGTCACACCAGATCTGCATCAACAGCCTTGTCGAACTGGTGACCGAACCCGATGCGGGCGGCGATCTGCCCCAGCATCTCGTCAGGGTAGAGCTCGAGGTCGCCGCACAGCGCCGTCACCTCCATCGCGCTCACCCCGAGGTCGCGGAAAATCGTCAGGTCGCCGACCGGCGCGACCTGCTCCGAGTCGTCGTCCTCGTCGGGCAACGCCTCCTCGATCAGGTCGAGGGCCTGCTGGGCGACGGGCCACTCGCCGGCGGCGGTGGCGTCGGAGAGCAGCAGCCGCACGCCGGCGCCGTGCGGGCGGACGGCGAGGAAGAAGTCGTCGCCGACCGAGCTCAGACCCAGAGCCACCCCCTCGCTGGGCTGCTGACGCACGGTCGCCACGAAACCGTCGAGGTTCTCGGCGGCCCGGGGCGGCAGCGCGGCCACCTGCCACTGCTCGTCCTCGCGGAAGGCGACCACGGCGAAGTCGACCAGGGTGTCGTCCGTCATGGTCACCTCCTGCGTCCGGCACGGACAAGCGCTCGTCCGCATCGTGGCAGAGATTCGCAGCCCGCGGCAGGGGTGACTTCGCGGGACCGGGCGGCCCGACCCCGGTGGCGCCGCGTGGGTGACTAGGTTGTGGGGCCATGCGGACCCACGTCGCCGACCACCCGCTGGTCGCCCACAAGCTCACCGCCCTGCGGGACGAGCGGACCGACTCGCCGACGTTCCGGCGGCTGGCCGACGAGCTGGTGACCCTGCTGGCCTACGAGGCGACCCGCGACGTTCGCGTCGAGCCGGCCGCGATCACGACGCCCGTCGCGGCCACGACCGGGGTCCGGCTCGCGTCGCCCAAGCCCCTCGTCGTACCGATCCTGCGGGCGGGGCTCGGCATGCTCGACGGCATGGTCCGGCTGCTGCCGACCGCCGAGGTCGGGTTCCTGGGCATGATCCGCGACGAGGAGACGCTGCAGGCCTCGACCTACGCCACGAGGCTGCCCGACGACCTGTCCGGGCGGCAGTGCTACGTGCTCGATCCGATGCTGGCCACCGGCGGCACGCTGGTCGCCGCGATCAGCTACCTGCTCGACCGCGGCGCCGACGACATCACCGCCATCTGCCTGCTCGCGGCCCCCGAGGGCATCGAGGTGATGGAGAAGGCGTTCGGTCCGTCGTCGGTGCCGGTCACCGTGGTGACCGCCGGTCTCGACGAGCGGCTCAACGAGCTTGGTTACATAGTGCCGGGGCTCGGTGACGCAGGGGATAGGCTCTACGGCGTAGTCTGAACTGCGACGGGACGGCGCGCCTGACCCGCCGTCCAAATGGTTTGCGGCAGGATGTCCAGGTTGGAGGGGACGACGAGCCAGGAGGCGCACCCATGGCCATCGCGAAGCGGGCCCTGATCTGGCTGGCGATCGCCTTCGTGGCCTACACGATCATCACCGCCCCTACCCAGGCGGCCTCGATGGTCCAGGAGACGTTCGACGGCATCTCCACCGTCGGCGAGTCCCTCGCAGTGTTCTTCGACGCGCTCGTGTGAGATGACGGTGTCACCATCGACCGCGCCGCCGGCATCCTCGGCCCTGTCGGGGTTCCGGGGCATCGAGCGTTACCTGCTGCCGACCGAGACGCGGATCCTGGCCGTACGCCGGCACTGGTCCAGGCTGGCGGAGCCGGTGTTCACCACCGTCGCGTCGCTGGTGCTGCTGTTCGCCCTCGACCAGGCCCTGCCGCCGCGGGCGCCGTTGGTGCGCGACGTGCTGCTGGCCGGCTGGGTGTTTCTTGCCGGCCGGCTGGTCTGGAAGCTGCTCGAGTGGCGCGAGGACTGGTTCGTCGTGACCGACCGCCGGCTGCTGCTGCGCACCGGGCTGCTGACCCGGAAGGTCGGCATGATGCCGCTGATCAAGGTCACCGACATGAGCTACTCGAGGCCGCTGGTGGGCCGCTTCCTCGGCTACGGCGAGATCGTCATCGAGTCCGCCGGGCAGGACCAGGCGCTGCGGCGGATCCGGCACCTGCCCCATCCGGACGGGCTCTACGCCGAGATCTGCGAGCTGCTCTTCGGCCCCAACGCACCTATGCCTGGCCCGCAGACCTATCGCCGCTGAGCAGACAGCCCCTCCTCGCGGTTCGGGAGGTTCCGCCGCATAGCCCCGCCGAGGTTGGGACGTTCCGCCGCATGGCCGCGTCGTGGTTTGGGACATTCCGCCGGCGACGCGCCGAGGGGCACCGGCGTGTCGCCGCGCATCGTCCCAACGCGCGTTGGCGTGGCGGATCGAGCTCGGTTCTGGCGGTCGGGATCCCTCAGGGGGTGAGCACCTGGGTGCTGCCGGTGACGATCAGCACGAGCAGGATCACGACGAGCAGTGCCAGGACCCCCACCACCACACCGACGTTGCGCTGCTGCTTGCCCCGCTCCTGCTCATCCTGCGCCGCCTCCTCGACCGCTCGACGGATGCGGTGGTCCCTGCCGCTGTGGTGCTGGTCGGACATGAGGTGCTCCTTCCCGAGGTCGGATCCAACCGCCCCTGTACCCACCCAACGATTACCCGTGACGGCACGTTACGGATAATTCTGTGACACCGGTCACGGCAGGGGCCGTCACAGGCCCTTGAGCGACTGCAGCACCTTGGTCAGGGAGTCCTTGGCGTCGCCGAAGAGCAGGGTGGTCTTCGGGTCGAAGAGCAGCTCGTTCTCGATGCCGGCGAACCCCGGGCGCATCGACCGCTTGAGGAAGACGACGGCCTTCGCGTCGTCGACGGTGATGATCGGCATGCCGTAGATCGGGCTGCCCGGGCTGTTCTTCGCGGCCGGGTTCACCACGTCGTTGGCACCGACCACGAGCGCCACGTCGGTGGACGGCAGCTCGGAGTTGGCCTCGTCCATCTCCTTGAGCTGGTCGTAGGGCACGTTGGCCTCGGCGAGCAGCACATTCATGTGGCCGGGCATCCGGCCGGCGACGGGATGGATGCCGTAGACGACAGTCACGCCTCTCTGGGTCAGCACGTTCACGAGCTCGTGGATCGTGTGCTGGGCCTGCGCGACGGCCAGGCCGTAGCCGGGGACGATCACGATCTTGCGGGCGTAGCCGACCAGGATCGCCACGTCCTCGGCCGACGCGGATCGCACCGGCCGGTCGCTGACCTCGGTCGACCCGGCGGTCGACCCGCCCTTGAACGCGCCGAACAGGATGTTCGCCACCGACCGGCCCATGGCCGCGGCCATCATGCGGGTGAGGATCGTGCCGGACGCCCCGACCAGGGTGCCGGCCACGATGAGCAGGGTGTTGCCCAGCACGTAGCCGCTCGCCGCGACGCTCAGGCCGGTGAAGGCGTTGAGCAGCGAGATGACGATCGGTACGTCGGCGCCTCCGACCGGCAGCACGAACAGCACACCCACGGCCAGGGACAGGAGCAGCGCCAGGGCGGCCGGCACCTCGGTGGCGTGGTTGTCCTGGACGAGGAACGCCCAAGCGCACACCGCGATGTCGACGACCAGCACCCCGCCGAAGGCCACCGGGCCGCCGGGGAACGTGACCGGGCGCCCCGTCATGAGCTCCTGCAGCTTGAGGAAGGTCACCGCCGAGCCGGCGAAGCTGACGCAGCCGACGACCAGCGTGAACAGTGCCGCGACGATGGCGCGCCAACCGCTGACGTCGGGCAGCTCCACCAGCGCCACCAGGGCGGCGGCGCCGCCACCGACGCCGTTGAAGATCGCCACCAGCTGGGGCATCGCGGTCATCGCAACCCGGCGGGCCGACATGAAACCCACCACGGTCCCCACGGCCATGGTGAGCAGGATCAGCGGCAGGTGGTCGAGCTCCTCGGCCGCGAACACGACGACGACCGCGAGCACCGCGCCGGCCGCGCCGACCAGGTTGCCCGCCCGGGCCGTCTTCGGCCCCGACAGCCCCTTGAGCGCGACGATGAAGCAGACGGCGGCCACCAGGTAGCCGAGGTCGGTCCAGTCCCGGCTCAACGCGCCTCATCCTCGGGCTCGCGGGCGGCGGGTCTCCGGCCGCGGCCGAACATCTCCAGCATCCGGTCGGTCACCACGAACCCGCCGACCATGTTCAGCGTGGCGAGCAGCACCGCGACGAGACCCAGCACCAGGGTCAGGCCCCCGTCCGCCTGCCCGGTCACCAGGACGGCCCCGACCAGGATCACGCCGTGGATCGCGTTGGCGCCGGACATCAGCGGTGTGTGCAGGACCGTCGACACCTTCGACACGACCTCGAAGCCGACGAACACCGCCAGCACGAAGATGGTCAGCAGCGCCATGCCGTCGCTCACGTCGGCCTCCCCGTGACGCACGTGGCCGCGACTATCTCGTCGTCGAAGTCCGGCACCACTTCGCCCTCCCGGGTCATCAGCAGCAGCAGGTTGACGACGTTGCGGGCGTAGAGCTGGCTGGCGTGCATCGGCATCGACGACGGCAGGTCGCGGGCGCCCCACACGGTGACGCCGTGGTGCTCGATCTCCTCGCCAGGCCGGGACAGCTCACAGTTGCCGCCGCTCTCTGCGGCCAGATCGACGACGACCGAGCCTGGTCGCATGGCCTCGACCATCGCGGAGGTGACCAGTACGGGGGCCGCCCGGCCGGGGACCGCGGCGGTGGTGATGACGGCGTCGGACGCGGCGATGTACGGCGTGAGCAGCTCACGCTGGCGGGCCGCCCGGTCCTGGGTCATCTCCCGGGCATAGCCGCCCGCGCCTTCCAGCGACTCCAGCTCGAGGTCGATGAACGTCGCGCCCATCGACCTCACCTCCTCGGCGGAGGCCGGCCGCACGTCGTACGCCTCGACCACGGCACCGAGGCGCCGCGCGGTCGCGATCGCCTGCAGTCCCGCGACCCCCGCACCGAGCACGAGCACCTTCGCCGGGGCGACGGTGCCCGCTGCGGTCATCAGGAGCGGGAAGAACCGCGGTAACCGCAGGGCCGCGACCAGGGCGCAGCGATAGCCCGCGACCACCGCCTGCGAGGACAGCGCGTCCATCGACTGCGCTCGGGAGATCCGTGGCACCAGCTCCATCGCGAACGAGGTGACCTGCCGGTCGCCCAGCGCCTGAACCAGCTCGGGCTCCGCGGCGGCGGGGAGGAACCCGATCGTGATCGCACCCTTGCGGAGCCGCCGCGCCTGCTCGGCGCGCAGCGGCGACACGGTGACCACTACGTCGGCGTCCTCGAGCACGGAACCGTCGACGACACCCGCGCCCGCCTCGCGGTAGGCCGCGTCGTCGGCGTAGGCCGTGCGCCCGGCTCCGCCCTCGACCACGACTTCGAGACCGGCATGGACGAGCCGCGCCACCGCGTCCGGGACGAGGGCGACCCGCCGTTCGCCGGGACGGGTCTCCGCCGGTACGCCAACTCTCACGAGCGCCAAACCTAGGGGATCCCCGGGAGCCGGTGACGGAGGCGGTCCGGACGCCGCGCGTTCCGCCTGGCGGACACGGTCCCTACCCGTTCGGGCTCCGGGAGGCCAGACTGTCCGGCGACGGGGCAGGCCGAGCAACCCACGGGGTCGCGCAGAGGAGGAGCGGTGACCGCCACGGCCCACCTGACCACGGGATGGGAGCCCGACCTCCCGGTCGAGGACACACTGCTGCGCAGCTTCGTGTTCGCCTACGCCGACCGGTTGGCGCGGGTGGCGACCGCCGCGCGCGGAGAGATCGGCGGCAGCGACGAGGCGGCGTTCGCCGACCCGGGCTCGCCCTTGACGTCCGACAACGGCGTGGTCCTGCTCCAACCGCCGACGCCGAAGCGCCTGGACCGGGTGATGCGGGCAGCGCAGCGGTTCTTCCCGTCCGAGCGGACCTGGACCCTGCTCAGCGTCTGGCCGACGCCGGACCTGCACTGGCGCGGGCTCGAGCTGATGGGCCACCCACCGGTGATGCTGCGCCCACCCGGCGCGGCCGGGCTGCCGACTGAGCCCGCGGGGCTCGTCGTCAGTGAGGTCACCAGTCCCGGGGGGCTCTCGGAGTTCGAAGGCGTCCTGGTGTCGGCCCACGCAGTGGGGTCGGCCGGCGGCGTCGTGAGGCCCGGGCTCCTCGGGTCGGTCCTGCGGCTGTTCGTCGGCCGGGCGGAGGGCCGCCCGGTGGCCGTGTCGAGCGCTGCTGTCGGGGCCGGCATGCTCGAGATCGACTGGGTGGCAACCCTGCCCGATGCACGGGGACGCGGGTTCGGGACCGCGATGACGGCGTCCGCGGTCCGGACGGCCCCCGACCTGCCGGCCGTCCTGCTCGGCGGCGACGTCGGGGCGGCGATCCACCGGCGGCTGGGCTTCCAGCCGCTGCTGCGCGCCACCGTGTGGATCCGGCCGGGCGCCGTCGTGCCCCGGGCGCGCAACCAGTCGTCCTGACGCCTCGCGCAGGTGTGGCCGCCGCGTAACGATCGCACAGCAACCGCAACGGTTGTCCCATGAGCCTGATCGAACGCGTGCGCTCCGCTGCCGCCGTGGTGCCTTCGTCGCCGCGCCGCGTGCCGGGATGGGTCCGGGTGGCTGCCGTGCCGCTGGCCGTGGCCGCGGTCGGCCTCGGGGTGTGGGTCACGGGTGCGGTCCTGAGCCAGGACGCAGCCGTCGCCATGCTGCTCACCGGCGCGTGGTTCGGCGTGGCCACCGGGGCGGCGTTGCTCGTCGGGCTGCGGTGGCGGGCACTCGCCGTCCCCGTGGTCGCGGCGACCGTCGCGACCTCGTTGGCAGTGGGTGGTTACCTGCTGTTCACCAGCAACGTGGACAGGGTCGTCCACGAGGACGTCGTCGCGGTCTCCGACGGCCCGAGCGGGCCTACGGGGGCCACCGTCGTCGCAGCCGGTGCGTTCCGGTCGGGGGCCCACGAGACGACGGGTCGGGCCAGCGTGATCCGGGTGCCCGGGGGCGGGCGGGTGCTGACCCTGACCGGCTTCGAGACCGACCCCGGCCCCGACCTGCGGGTCTACCTGGTGCCGGGCGACGGCTCCGACGTCGACGGTGCGGTGGACCTCGGCAGGCTCAAAGGAAACAAGGGCGACCAGCAGTACGACGTGCCGGCGGCCGCACCCGAAGGAGCGGTCGTGATCTGGTGCCGGGCGTTCAGCGTGGGGTTCGGAACCGCCCCGCTCACCGTGTGACGTTGCTCGTCACGTCGGTTCCTCCTGACCGCACAACCGGGGCTTTCGCCTTTGTGGACAACGGGTTTCCGTCGGGGG
>JBOGDY010000093.1:0-7865 GCA_050742955.1 Actinomycetes bacterium
GGGTCGCGACGGCCGCCGCGGCCACGACGCGGTAGGGGACCCGGAGGTGCGGCGGCAGCGGCGGGTCGAGCAGGAACACGTGCGCCGCCGAGGTGGCGGCGGTGCGGGCCAGCTGCGGCCGGTAGTGGTCGTAGGCGGCGGCCAGACCGGCGCGGTGCCTGGGGACGTTGGCCGCCCCCAGGTGCTCGCCGACCCTCGCGGTCTCGGCCAGGTATTCGTCGAGGTCGAAGCGGGTGCTGCCGTAGCGGCGGACCGACTCGGCCAGGGAGTCGACCAGTGCCAGGTGGACCCAGCCGAGCAGCTCGGGGTCGGCCGCGTCGTACGCCTCGCCCGTCGGTGTCGTGCCCCGCACCGGCGCGTGCGCGCGCCGCACCCGCTCGCAGGCGCGCTCGGCCTGCTCGCTGGTGCCGAAGGTCGTGACGGTGACGAACGCCGCGGTCCGCTGCAGGCGGCTCTCCGGGTCGTCGCGGTAGGCCGAGTGCTGGTCGAAGCCGGCCAGCACGGTCGGGTGCATCGCCTGCACGAGCAGGGCGCGGACCCCGCCGACGAGCGTGGCGGCGTCGGCGTGGACTGCCCAGATCGTCGACCCCGGCCCGAACCAACCGTCGTCACCGGGCTCCCCGATCGCCGTCACCCAGGGCGCGGCACCGCCGGGATGCCCAGTCAGCAACCGGCGTACGGCTGCGCGGGGTGAGCCCAGGGGCAACATCGGCAACGTCGGCGACCACGGCACCCACCCATCCTGCCCGGGTGGTGCCAGCCACACCGCGGTTCGCCGGGCAGCACGATGTATCTGCCGGGCCGCTCCGCGCATCCTCGAAGCAGTTGACCTGCGTCACCAGGAGGAGCCCGAGATGACCGCGACGCTGACGAGGCCGAGCCTTCCGGCTGCGCCCGGGCTGCCCAGTGCCGGCGCCTGGGAGATCGACCCCGCCCGCGCGGTCGTGTCGTTCTCCGGCCGGGCGTCGTTCCTGACCCCGACCATCAGTGCCCGTTTCCTCGACATCACGGGGCGCGTGTCGGTGGACGCCGACACGGCCGGCGGCGACATCGACGTGGCCGTCGACGTCACGTCGATGACGACCGGCAACCAGGCGTGGGACGACGTGATCGCCACGTTCGACCCGTTCGACGTGGCGCACTTCCCGATCGCGACCTACCGCAGCACCGCGGTGTCCTGGACCGGGGACGAGGTGCGCATCGACGGGGTGCTCACGCTGCGCGGCGTGAGCCGGTCGGTGGCCTTGACGGCGTCGTACGCCGTGGGCCGCTGTGGCCGGCGGATGCTCGTCCGGGCCGCTGGCTCGATCGACCGCGAGGACTTCGGTGTCCGGTTCGATGTCCCGGGGCTCGGCAAGATCATCCCTCGCCGGATGAGCCTGGCGATCGACGTCGACGTCACCCTCGCCGCCTGACCCCCGGCCCCCCGGCCCCCCAACCTCCGCGTTGATCATGCGCAAGTGGTCGGTGCTGGGACCGCCTGGGGACGGCGCATGCCGCTCGCCGACGACGATGCGGGGCTCCAGTGCGTTCGACGCACTTCAGGCCCGCAGGTTCGCCGGTACGACATGGCGGGTCGAGGCGCTCAGGCGACCACTTGCGCATGATCAACGGTGGGAAGGGGGAGCGAGGGGGGTCTGGGCGACCACTTGCGCATGATCAACGCAGGGAAGGGGCGGCGGGAAGGGGGGGAGGGGTGGGGGTCAGGTCTCCATCCGGGACATGGCCAGCGTGACGAGGGTGACCAGGGCCTGCTTGGTGGCCTGGCGGGACCGGGCGTCGATGTAGAAGACCGGCACCTCCTCGCGGACGGCGAGGGCGGCCCGCACATCCTCGAGGGTGTGCTTGGCGACACCGTCGAAACAGTTCACCGCCAGCACGAACGGGATCCGGCGGGCCTCGAAGTAGTCGACGGCACCGAAGCAGTCCTCCAGCCGCTCGGTGTCGACCAGCACCACGGCGCCGATCGCGCCCTGCACCAGGTCGTCCCACATGAAGTGGAAGCGGTCCTGGCCGGGAGTGCCGAACAGGTAGAGCCACAGGTCACCGGGCAACGCGATCCGGCCGAAGTCCATCGCGACCGTGGTGCTGGTCTTGCGGTCGGACACCCCACCGGCATCGTCGACGCCGAGGCCGTGCTCGGTCATGGCGGCCTCGGTCGACAGCGGCTCGATGTCGGAGATCGAGCCGATGAACGTCGTCTTGCCGACCGCGAAGCCGCCCGCGACGACGATCTTCACGGTGATCGGCGCGGCCGGCTCGGGGGACCCCGCCGGCGCCCGCTGTTCCGGGCGGGCGGCGAGGTCAGAGTGAGGCGATGCCATCGAGAGCACTCTCCAGGACCTTGAGGTTGGCTGCGGGTGTCGAGGACTGCGGTGACCCGGTGTGCACGACCACCAGGCCGTCGTCGGCGAGGTCGCCGACCAGCACCCGCACCACGCCGAGCGGCAGCGACAGGTGCGCCGACAGCTCGGCCAGGGACAAGAAGCCGTCGGCGGCGAGCTCGCGGATCCGGCGGCGCTCAAAGGTCTCGGCCGGTGCATCATCGAGCCGCGCGTCCTGCGGACCGACCGTCCGGACGAGGGCTTCGATCGGCAGGTTGCGGGATGCGGGACGAGTCCGGCCCCTGGTCAGGGTGTACGGACGGACAAGCCGTCCGCTCTCGACGAGCTCTTCCTCCTGGGCCATGACGGTTACCCGCCGACCGGCAACCGCGACCGCATCTCGCCGACGAGAGCTGGCGTCATGGCCGCCTCGGCCCGGGCCACCAACAGCGTCATCTCGTAGCCGACCATGCCGACGTCGCAGGCGGCAGCGGCGACCACGGCGAGGACCGAGCCGTCGCTGATGCTCGTGGTGAACAGGAACAGGTCGTCCATCTCGACGACGGCCTGCCGGACCTCGCCCCCGTTCAGCTGGCGGGCGGCGCCCCGGGTCAGGCTGGACAGCCCGGACACGATCGCCGCCAGCCGGTCGCCCTGTGTCCGGTCGAGCTCCTGGGACATGGCCATCAGCAGACCGTCGGCGGACACCACGAGCGTGTGCCGCACCGCCGGCACGTTCTTGACGAAGTTGCCGAGCAGCCAGCTGAAGTTCGTTGCCTCGGTGCTGAGATCGCTCACGTCAGTCAGTCCTCCGCTCGGGTTCCGCTGTGCCCGCCGGGCCGCCCGCAGGGACGGAACGGCCGCGTTCGACGCCCGCCCGGAAGCCGGAGAGCATCCCCCGCACCTCGGTCGCGTTCCTGGTCCGTCGTGGCGTGCCGTTCACGTCCGCCGTGGACGGAGCGTCGTCGTCGGGAGCCACCGGCTTCGGGCTGCGCCGGACGAGTGCCTCGACGACCGGTTCCGCCGCACCCTCACCACCGGCGTACTTGGGCTCGTAGAGCCCGCGCAGCTCGGACAGGGCGTCGGAGTGCAGCCGGGCGCTGACCTCGTCGCGCACCAGTGGACCGTCGTCGGTGGGACCCGGGTCCGCCGGGCGCGAGGGGACGGAGGCGATCGGGACCGGAGTCTTCTCCCCCGGCGTCCCCGCTACCGACTGCGGCGCGGGCTGAACCCGCGCGGGCGGAGATGCGGGCGGCAGCAGCCGCGAGGTCATGGGTCGACCCGGCAGGACGTCGACGGCCGGGGCGAAGGCAAAACCCGGTTCGTACGCCGGTGCGGGACCGGGCTGCTCATGCGACTCGGCGTCCACCGGCTCGAGGTCGGGAACCGTCTCCGTCACGTCGTCGGGACGGGGCTCGGGCTCGACCTCGGGAGCTGTCTCGGGCAGGTCCTGGGGCTCGTCGTCGGACCCGGCCTCGGGTTCAGTCGCGGCATCGGCCTCGACCTCGGTCGCGACGCCGACCTCGTCCTCGGTCGTGGTCTCGGCGCCCCCGCGGCGGCGCAACCACCGGCGTGGCCGGCGGGGCCGGCTCGCCTCCTCGACGGCAGGCTCGGCCGCGAGGTCGTCGCCGCCCTCGAGGTCGTCGGTGACCTCGAGGTCGTCGGGAACCTCGACGGGAGCCTCCTCCGGCGCGGCGACGACCGGCGCCTCCATGCGGGGGAACATCGTGTGCGGCAGGGCGACGGTGACGACGGTGCCGGCGGTCCGACCAGGGCGAAGGGTCACATCGGCACCGAGCCGCGCCGCGAGCCGACCGACCACGAGGAAGCCCAGTCGTTGCGACACGGCGATCTCGGCGAGAGGTGGGTCGGCGATGAGCGAGTTCGCCTCGGCGTACTCGTGGGGGCTCATGCCGAGGCCGTAGTCGCTGACGGTGAGGTCGACCCCATTGCCGGTGACCGTCGCAGCGACCACCACTCTGGTGTCGGGGTTGGAGAAGTGCGTCGCGTTCTCGAGCAGCTCGGCGAGCAGGTGGGCCGCGGTGAGGGCGAGGTGGCCCGAGACGTCGAGGTCCTCGGTCATCGACAGGTCGACCCGCTGGAAGGCCTCGATCTCGCCGACCGCGGTGCGGATGACGTCGGAGAGCGGCAGCGAGCCGCGCAGGCGCCGGGTCGAGTCGATGCCTGCCAGAACGAGCAGGCTCTCGGCGTTGCGGCGCATCCGGGTCGCGAGGTGGTCGACCGTGAACAGGTCCTCGAGGGTGTCCGGGTCCTCCTCGCGCGACTCCATCTTGTCGATCTGCGCGAGCTGGCGACCCAGCAGGAGCTGGTTGCGCCGGGCCACGTTGACGAACATCTCGGCGATGCCGGCGCGCAGCGCGGCCTGCTCGCCCGCGACCCGCACGGTCACCTCGTTCACCGTGTTGAACGCCTCGGCGAGGCGGCCGATCTCGTCGCGGGACTCGACGTCGATGGGCGTGAGCTCGACGCCGGGGCCCTCGCCGGGCGTCTGCATCCGTTCCACCATGTGCGGCAGCTCCGCCCCGATCTCGTCCGCGGCGTCGGTGAGGCGCCGCAGCGGACGGCTGATGCGGGCCGCGAGCCCGACGGCCAGCGCCACCGTGAGCACGAGCCCCAGCAGGGCGGCGGCACCAAGCAGATAGGCCTGCCTTTCCTCGGCGGACTGCTGCTGCGCGGCGGCCTGGGCGAGGTCGAGGACGACGATCGACTCGGTGCTGGTCATCGGCAGGATGCGGGTATCGGTCGCGTCCTGCCAGGCCGCCGCAGCGGCGGGGTCGGGCTCGCCGGCCTCGAGCAGGTCGACGAGGTGGCGGCGCGACTGGTCGATGGCGAAGTTGTCGGCGTCCGCGAGGGCGCCGTCCAGACGCGCGAAGGCGGCAGCGGGGGCGACCTGCTGGAAGGTCTGAAGGGCCTGGCGCTGCTGCGCGACGAGGGCCGATGCCTGCGCGAAGTCCACCTCGTAGATCCCGCCGCGCAGGTGAGCGACCTGCACGAGGTCGCGCTCGTGCGCGGCGTACTCGATCGCGCTGGACAACGCCTCGTGGGCGCGCAGCCGCGCCGCCAGCTCGGGGGTGCCGGAGCTGGCGACGATGCCGGGCAGCTGGAGGTCGGTCTGGATGACGTTGGTGTAGAAGACGTCGGCCTCGGTGGCGTAGAAGCGTTCCTGGTCGATGGAGCGACGTGCCGTGAGCAGCTCATCGTGCGCGGCAGCCGACCGGGTGATGGCCTCGACGACCCGCGACCTGCCCGAGATCGTGGTGGAGGCAACGGTGGAGCGCAGCCCGTCCACGGCGTCGTCGACCGCCCGGCGGGACTCGAGCATCGCGGCGCGGCTGGTCCCGGTGGTGTCCTGCAGGTGGACCAGGGTCGTGCTCCGCTCGTCCTGGACGGCGTGCACCACGCGGTTCACGTCGATGGCGACGTCGGTCACGGCATCGACCTCGCCGGCACTGCGCGCGCCCGAGACCTGGGCGGCGACGAGGAGCATGGTCGCCACAACCAGCAGCACCGTGGGGATCGCGAGGACGGCGAGGAGCTTGGTGCGGACGCCGGCGTCACGAAGCATGGAGTGCCTTCCCACGGTCGTCGGGGCTGGGGGCGGTCCGGGCGGACAGGCACTAGATTCGGCGTGTCTTTGCCCTTCCTTGAGGCGATCCGGGGCCGGGTGGGCGACCCCGGGGGCTTGGGCCGTTGCCTAGGGTGCCTCCCGTGAAGGCGATCACGATCAGGCGGCCCGGTGACCCTGACGTGCTCCGCTGGGAGGATGTGCCCGACGCGACCGCCGACGAGGGCGACGTGCTGGTGGAGGTGGCGGCCAGCGCCGTCAACCGGGCCGACCTGCTGCAGCGACAGGGGTTCTACAACCCGCCGCCCGGCACCTCGCCGTACCCCGGGCTCGAGTGCTCGGGCAGGATCCTGGCGCTCGGCGCCGGCACCGAGGAGGCCGGCTGGTCGGTCGGGGACGAGGTGTGTGCGCTGCTCACCGGGGGCGGCTACGCCGAGCTGGTCGCGGTGCCTGTCGGTCA
The DNA here is from genome assembly GCA_050742955.1 of Actinomycetes bacterium. Taxonomy (GTDB): domain Bacteria; phylum Actinomycetota; class Actinomycetes; order JACCUZ01; family JACCUZ01; genus CAWIXB01. The sequence goes on from JBOGDY010000093.1 coordinate 6,371, forward strand.
GCTGCTGCCGGTACCGGGGCGCGTGCCGACCCTGGAGGCGGCCGCGCTCCCCGAGGTGGTCTGCACCGTGTGGTCCAACGTGTTCATGCTCGCTGGACTGCGGCCGGACGAGACCCTGCTCGTGCACGGGGGTGCCTCGGGCATCGGCACCATGGCCATCCAGCTGGCCAAGCACCTGGGCGCGCGGGTGGTGGTCACCGCGGGTTCGGAGGCCAAGCTCGAGCGCTGCCGCGGGCTGGGAGCCGACGTCGCGGTCAACTACCGGGACGAGGACTTCGTCGCAGTGGCCAGGGAGGCGACCGACGGTCGCGGGGTGGATGTCGTGCTGGACAACATGGGCGCGAAGTACCTGTCCCGCAACGTCGACGTGCTCGCACCCAACGGGCGCCTGGTCGTCATCGGCCTGCAGGGCGGCACCAAGGCCGAGCTCGACCTGGGCACGCTGATGCGCAAGCGGGCCGCGCTGCTCGCGACCACGCTGCGGGCCCGACCGGCGGAGGAGAAGGCCGCGGTCGTCGCATCGGTGCGCGAGCACGTCTGGCCGCTGGTGGAGGCCGGCAGCGTGGTCCCGGTCGTCGACCGGGTGCTGCCGATGCCCGAGGCCGCCGAGGCACACAGGGTGGTCGAGGCCAGCGACCACGTCGGCAAGGTGCTGCTCGCCTCCCCTGACCGGCTCCCCAGTCGGTGATCAGGGAGAGCGCTTGACGAAGGCGTCCATCTGCAGGACTGCGCGCATGCCGACCGACTCGTAGAGCGCCAGGGCACCGGTCACGTTGGCCACGTCGACGTGCAGCAGCACCGCCGTACGTCCCTCTGCTCGTGCGGCCTCGAAGTACGTGCGCAGCAGCGCCTTCGCCACCCCCTTGCCGCGGCCGGCCGGCACCACGCCGAGGCGGCGCACGTAGCCCGCGTCGTCGGTGTCCTCGAACTGGCGGGTCCCGATCAGCAGGCCGACCGGCATGCCGTCGGTCTCGGCCAGCCACAGCCGGGCCCAGCCTGGCCCGTGCTCGACCAGCCGGGCCCGCCACTGCTCGAAGGTCTTCGGCACATGCCCGTAGTGACCGGCGAAGGACTCCTCGTCCAGGGCGTGCGCGACCCGCAGCTCGTCCTCCGAGTTGTCCGACTCTCGACGGGTGATGGCGGGGTGAGCGTCTGACAGGTCGACGGAGGAGTCGAGATCGATGCGCATCCGGGTGAAGGTGGTGCCGATCTCGAACCCGCGGGCCCGCAGCCATTTCTGTGTGCGGTCGTCCTCGCGGTAGGCCGCCGTGTCGTAGACGACGTCATGATGACCTACGGCCGAGGCGAGGTCGGCGCCCCGGCGCTCCAGGTCGGCGACCAGCTCGACGCCGAGCGACGCGTCGTGGTCGGGGTGCACGTAGGCGTCCAGCTCGACCTTGCTGCTGCCCCCGTCGAGCCCGACCCAGCCGTAGGCCACGAGCGAGCCGTCCTCGGCGTACCAGCCTTGATGGTGCAGGCCGTCCCGGCGCAGGTC
>JBOGDY010000094.1:0-7716 GCA_050742955.1 Actinomycetes bacterium
CGACCGGGGTGGGATCCCGACGTTCCTGGACATGCTGCGGCATGGCGAGCTCGCCGAGGAGCATGAGGTCACGTTCCTCAACGTGGCCCACACCGGAGTCCCCGAGGGCGGGCGTGCCACGGCGGGAAACCTGCGGCGCACCCTGTCCGACGCGCTGGCCGTCTGGCGGGCGGCGCGCGGCCAGGACATCGTCCACGTCCACTCGGCGCTGGCGCCCACCGTCACCGTCCTGCGCGCGGGGCTGCTCGCCCTGGCCGGTCGGCTGGCCCGCTGCGGCGTCGTCGTGCACGCCCACGGCGGCAACGTCGAGACGTGGCTGACGACGCCGTGGCGGCGTCGGCTGGTCCGGCTCGTCATGGCGCCCGCGCACCGGGTCATCGCCGTGTGGACCGCTGGCGAGCGGGCGCTGACGGTCACGCTCGGCGCCGGCAAGGTACGCCTGGTCGACAACGGCGTGCGGGTCTCGGACTTCGACCCGTCGCACCCCGCGCACCAGCCGCCCCGGGTCCTCTACGTCGGTCTGCTCACCGCCCGCAAGGGCGTGGTGGACCTCGTCGACGCGTCGCGCCTGCTCGTGGACCGCGGGGTGCGGCACGAGCTGTGGCTGGTCGGCGGCACGCCCGACGAGGGTCCCGCGGCGGAGGTCCCCGTCCGCGCCGCGGCCGCGGACCTGGCGAGGCTGCTCGGCACCAGGGCGCCGGAGGAGATGCCCGCGACCTACGCCGGGGCCGACGTGTTCTGCCTGCCGTCCTGGTGGGAGGCGATGCCGTTGTCGGTCCTCGAGGCGATGGCCGCCGGACTGCCCGTCGTCGCGACCGACGTGGGTGACGTGGGCCGCGCCGTCGCGGACGGCGAGAGCGGCTACGTCGTACCGTCCCGGTCGCCGGAGGCGCTGGCGGACGCGCTCGAGGAGCTGCTCACCGACCCGGAGAGGCGGCACCGCATGGGCCGCGAGGGGCGGACCCGCGCCGAGTCGATGTTCTCCAGCAGCGCGACCGCCCGCGCCGTGTCGGACGTCTTCGCCGAGGTCGAGAAGGAACGCCGGTGAGCATCCTCTGCTACCACTCCGTCGAGCCCGACTGGCCCTCGCCGATGGCGGTCGAGCCGAAGGCGTTCGCCGCCCACTGCGCGTGGCTGTCCGGGCACCGCCGGGTCGTGCCGCTGCCCGACGCGGTCGACCGGCTGGACCGGTCCGGCCGGTTGCCGCGGGGGCTCACGGCCCTGACGTTCGACGACGGGTTCGCCGCCCTGCACGAGCACGCTCTGCCGCTGCTGGCGCGCTTCCGATTGCCGGCGACGGTGTTCCTCGTCGCCCAGACCCTGGCACCGGGGGGCCGGCCGGTCGACTGGGTGGACACGCCGCCGCCGCACCCGCTGCGGACGCTGACCAGCGAGCAGGTCCTCGAGATGGCCGCGGCCGGCGTGGACTTCCAGTCGCACAGCAGCGCCCACCTGGACCTCACGACCCTGTCGTACGACGAGTGCGTGCGCGACCTGCGCGAGAGCCGCGAGCTGCTCGAGGAGCTGCTGGGGCACCCGGTCCGGCAGCTCGCCTACCCGCGTGGCCGGCACAACAGCGTGGTCCGCGAGGCGGCCGAGCGCGCGGGCTACACCGCTGCCTTCGCGCTCCCGGAACGCGACGAAGAGGCCGGCCGGTTCGCGATCCCCCGGGTCGGCGTCCACAGGGGCAACAGCGCGGTGCTGGTCCGGGTCAAGGACGCCCGGTCCTACCAGCGGCTGCGGACCGGGCCTGCCTACCGCGTCGCGCGCGGGGCGCTGCGCGGCGGGCGCCGGACGGTCGCCAGGGTGGCCCGCTAGCACCGCTCCCTGCTTCGGCCGTCAGCCGACGAGCCGGCGCAGCAGCGGGATGCGGGCGAGCTCCGGGAAGGAATCCGCGAGCGCCAGCATCGGCCGGTTGACCGCCATCAACGCGACCGAGACCAGCCCGGTGAGCACCAGGCAGAGGAACAGCGGCGGGTCGGCGAGGGAGCCGATGAGCCACAGGAGCGCGGTGGCCACGGCCAGGGACAGGTAGGTGCGCAGGTAGCGACGGTCGACCAGAGCGGTGCCCATCGTCCGGCACAGCCCCACTTGGTTGGCGAGGTTCTGCAGCACCAGCGTGAGACAGACGCCGACGGCGACCCCCATCGCACCGAACTCCGGGATGAGCGCCAGGCACAGGCCCAGGCTGAGCACCGCGCAGCCGAGGTTGACCATCAGTAGGAACCGCACCCTGCCGTAGGCCTGCAGGGTGACCATGTTGAAGCCCAGCGCGCTGTTGAGGTAGTAGCCGACCGACATCAGCGCCAGGATCGTCCCCGACCCGGCGTACCTCTCGCCGAACAGGGACACCGTGGTCGCGGACGCGAACGGCCCGGTCATCGCGAAGATGGGGAAGGAAAGCACCGCGAGCACCGCGGCCGTCCTCCAGTAGTCGTCACGCAGTGCCCCGTGCTCCTGGCGCGCGAACAGACGCGACGCCATCGGCAGGTACAGCGTGAGGAACGTCGTGTAGACGACCTTGTTGAGCACCGCCGCAGGGACCACCGCGCGCAGGTCGGCGACGCCGACCGCGCCGTCGAAGTGGTTGAGCAGCAGCACGCTGCCGGTGTTCATCGACAAGAAGACCAGCTCGGTGCTGAGCATCGGAACCGCGAACGTGAACACGCTGCGCACCGGCCACTCGAGCTCCCGCCAGCGGAGGTGGCTGAGCAGGCCCTGGTCGCGCATGACCCGGCGCAGCATCGTCACGTAGATCACCAGCCCGAGGACCTGCGCTGACACGTAGCCGACCGCGAGCATGGTCACGCTGCCGCCCGCGATCGCGACGCCCAGCACGACGGCCAGCCGCAGGGCAGGGGTGAACAGGTACTTGCGGAACAGGATCTCCCGTGGGCGGGTGAAGACGGCGAACAGCGACACGAAGAGCTGGTCCATGGCCTCCATCGGGGCCAGGAAGACCACGATGAGCAGCACGTGCAGCGCCGAGGTGTCATCGACCAGCGGTCCGACGAGCGAGTCGCCGAAGGCGAACAGGGACGCGATCAGCAGGGTGCCGCTGGCGAGGACGGTGCCGGCGGCCACCAGCACGCTGCCGAACATCCGCCCGTAGTTGCCCTCCTCGACATGGATCGCGAGGAACCGGCTGAGCGTCTTGCCCTGGCCCAGGCTGAGGAGGAAGCGCGAGGCCGAGGCGATGGTGAGCGCCAGGGCGAACACGCCCCAGTCGGACTTGGTGAGCATCCGGACCATGACGACGTGGGTGGCGACGGTGAACACCATCGAGGCGAGCCGGCCGACCAGGAGCAGGCTCGACCCGCGCAGGTGACGGGTGCTCATGTCGGGCGTCGAGGACGTCACGCGCGCTCCGCCTCGGCCAGCAACCGCTGCGCCTCGCACCGGACGTAGCCGTCCACCCACCCGCGGCGGGCCCGGTCGACGCTCTTCTGCGGCGCTCGCCGCGGCCGCGGACGCGAGACCAGGGCGGACCACTTGTCCAGCAGGATCAACAGCTGGTAGGCGAGGGCCGCTGCGCGGTCCGGCGGGTCCGTGCCGAAGTAGCCGTCGAGGAATGCACCCTCGCGCCGCGCGAGCGTCACCTCCGGGTAGGCGATCCCGTGGCTGTGCACCTGCAGGCCGAGCAGTCGTACGCCGACGAGGAACCGGGACAGGTCCTCGTAGACGGGCACCCGCCAGCGGGGCAGCGGGTCGAACACGCTGATCCGGCCTGCACCGTCGACGAACATGTTCCGGGCTGCGAAGTCCCCGTGCCCGACCGCGGTCGGCAGCCGTTCCGGCAGTGCCTGCTCGAGCACGGCCCGGGCCCGCCGGTGCAGGTCGACGGGCAGACCGCGTCCCACTCGGGCGTCGAGGAACCCGACGTAGTCGTCGAAGGCCCGCACCACGTCGTCGCGGACGGCGTTGCGCGGCTGCGTGTCGAACTCCCCTGTGGATGCGTGGAAGGCGCGCAGCCACGCGCCCGCGTTGCCCCACGCCCGGTCAGACGTCCTGCGCAACCGGGCGTCCCGTGGCCGACCGGAGAACCGCGACCCGGCGAGCAGGACCCGGCGCAGCGTGGGCTGGTCGATGTGGTCCATCACCACCGCGTCGAGCTCGGCGATGTGGTCGCGGGGCCGGACCACGCCGAACCGGGGGTCATCGCCGAACCGCGTGGCGAACGCGCACAGACCGGCGTACTCCACCGCGGCCTGGGCAGCCGCCGGCAGCGCGTCGGGCACGAGGCCCGACCGCTCCCCCGCCGGCCGGCCGGCCGCGAAAGGACCGTCGGACCGGACCTTGACGACCACCTGGCGGGCCTGCCGCGCATCGGAGAGTCGCACCCGGAAGAGGGAACACCGTGGGCGGGCGCTCAGGACGGTGACACCGACGTCGACCGGCGCCCCCGCGAGCTCGGGGAACCAGGTACCGGCCCGCTCGGCCGCCAGCCGCCCCAAGGTCCGCACGGACGGCACGCCGCCCACCGAGGACGAACTCGGCTGAACACGCACGGACCCTGCCCCCCACCCGGGGGCAAGCCGCGACTTCGGCTGACGGACCCACCCCTGGCAGTGGAGAATAGTCGAACCGCTGGTCGGCCGTAGGCAGGTCGGGAAGGGACATCGGTGATGGGGGGAACCGGCAGCAGCCGGCGTCGCGCGGGCGTGCCGCGCCGATGACGGCGCTCCTGGCGCTCGCGGCCGCTCCGCTCGTGCTGACGCTCGTCGTCCTGGGCTTCCGGCGACCGGTGGCGCTGATCCTGCCGGCCTACGCGGCGACGGTGCCGTTCGGGTCGGCCCTGCCCACCGGGCTGCCCGCGCCGTACGGATCTTTGTCCTCCGTGCTGGGCCTGCTGCTGCTCGTGGCCCTGGCCGGCCAGGTGATGTCGGGCCGCGCGTCGCAGGCCCGATTCCCCGCCACCGTCGCTGTTTGGCTGCTCTTCCTCGGCGTGGCCGGCGCCTCCGCGTTCTGGAGCGTGTCGCCCCAGCTGACCGAGGCGGGCTTCATCAACCTGGCCAGCCTGGTGGTGCTCTACGCGCTGCTCGCGTTCCTACCGGCGCAGACGCGCGACCTGCGGCGGCTCGAGCTAGCGCTGGTCATCGGCGGCGTGGCCGCCTCGGTCTACGGCCTCGCCCAGCTGCTGGTCCTCGGCGGGCTGCCGACCGGCACCGATGGCCACAGCGGCCCGCGGTTCGGTCGTGAGCTACTGGGCCCCAACAACACCGCGGCCGCCCTCCTGCTGCCGCTCGCGATCTCGCTCTGCCACAGCGTCGACTGGCCTCGCCTCCTCGGTCGCGCGCTGCATGCCGTGGCCGCCGCCCTGCTGGTCACCGGCGTCCTGCTCACCGGGTCCCGCGGCGGCCTCGTCGCCGTCGCCGCCTGTATCGTCGTGGCGATCCTGGTCGTCCCGCGCGGCCGGGCCCTGCTCGTCGGCTACACCGCCGCGGCCCTGGTGATGGTCGCGGTCGTCCTGGTCGCCAACCCGGCAGGCATCGGGTCCCGCCAGAGCGAGCAGACCGACTCGTCAGGGCGAGCCGAGATCTGGCTCATCGGCCTCTCCGCCTGTGAGCACTACTGCGTCACCGGGGCCGGGTGGGGCACGTTCCCGCGCGTCTACCAGCTCGAGCAGCCGCGCGTCCCTGAGGCCCGGGTGCTCTCGCGTGGCACCAACTACGAGCCGCACAACATCTGGATCCTCATCGGCGTCGAGGCCGGCATCGCGGGCCTCGTCCTCGCGGCCGTCGGGCTGACCCTCACGATGCGGGACTCGCTGCGCCTGCCCGCGCGGCTGCGGGGCCCGCCGGTCGTCGCCCTCACGGGCACGCTCGTCGCCGGCTTCTTCCTGTCGAACTTCGAGTACAAGTTCTTCTGGATGACCCTCATGTACGCCTTGCTCTGCCGCACCGTGGCCCTGAACAGCGCCCTCCCCGAGATTCGCACGACGCCCGCCCGGGTTCGCGTCCCGGCCTGACCCTCGCCTGACAGGAGTCCTTCGGATGCCCGCACCCATCTTCGTGGTCGGGACGATGCGGTCCGGCAGCACGCTGCTCCGCCTCATCCTCGACAGCCACGACGACATCGCCATCGGCGAGGAGACCGGCTTCGCCGGTGGGCTCGCGGCGACCCGGGCGATCCCCGGCTGGCGCTACGGCCGCGAGTGGCACCACCGCCTCGGCTGGAGCGACGACGAGCTCGACGATCGGCTGCGCGAGTTCTACAGCGGCATGTTCGAGCGGCATGCGCTGTCCCAGGGCAAGAAGCGCTGGGGGGACAAGACACCGTTCCACTCCTGGCACATGCCGGACATGGCGCGCGTCTTCCCCGACGCGGTCTTCGTCGCCATCGTCCGGCACCCGGGCGCGGTCGTCTCGTCGTTGCGGAAGAGGTTCCACTACGGCGTCCAGGAGGCGGCCGACTTCTGGACCAGCACGAACCTCGAGATCCTGCGCAACGGCATCGCGCTGGGCGGGGACCGCTTCGCCCTCTGCCGCTACGAGGACGTCGTCCGGCAGACCGAGCCCACGATGCGCGACCTGCTCGACTGGCTCGGTGAGGCCTGGTGCGACGCGGTGCTCCGCCACCAGGAGGTGCAGGCCGCGAAGGGCGCGCCCCGGCTGGTCGACGGCAGCACCAGCACGCGGGCGCCGATCGACCCGGACCGGGCGGCCGCCTGGCGGCAGGGTCTGGGCGCCGACGAGATGGCGGTCCTGCGTGACAGCACCGGGGCGGTGGCGCGGTTCCTCGGCTACGACATGGACCGCGACGACCTCGACGAGATGGTGCCGGGGGCGGCCGGGCCCTACCGGACGATCCTGACCGGGACGAGCCTGGCGGCGCGGCACGGTGGCTGGCGGCCGGTGCTCTCCCTCGAGCCGCGCACCCAAGGTGTCGTCGTTGCGGACATGTCGGTCGAGGACATGGCCAAGCGTGTCGCGGCGGCGGAGGCATCGCTGGCGCGGATCCGCTCCCGCCCCGTCGTACGGGCGAGCGATGCACTGCGCCGCACCCAGCGCCGGCTGTCGCTGCCCACCGTTGCCGAGCTGCGCACCTTCCTCCGCCGGGCCCTTCGCGTGGGACGGAGGCGGTCGCGCGGCTAAGTGCCGCGGCGCGTCGAGGAACGTCGCGGGATGCTGGCCGCGCACGGTCGTGGTCGGTGACGCATGTGGTGGTCAGGCGACCTGGAGGAGCTGCTCGAGCAGGGCTTCGAGTGGGCTCTGGGTGGTCGCTGTCCGGTGGGGTGTGGTGGGTTGCCGGCCGGGTGGTGGTGGGGGTCGGCTGGTGTAGGTCTGCCCGGTGGGGGTGGTGATCGTGACGGTGTGTCCGGCGCCGCCCGGTCCGGGTCGGGTGTGCCAGCCGGGGGCCTGTTTGGTGTGGTTGCAGGCCTCGCACAGCCCCTGCCCGTTGGCGGCGCTGGTGGGGCCACCGTCCTCGGCCGGTCGGACGTGGTCGGCGTGCCGGATCGGGGCCCCGCACCAGGGGGTGCGGCAGGTCTGGTCGCGCAGCACCAGGAACCGGCGCAGCGGCGCGGGGAAGATCCGCCGGCGGGAGTCCATCGCGACCAGCCGGCCGGTGTCGGGGTGGGTGAAGATCCGGCGGAGCCAGACCTGGGCCTGGGTGTCGCGGACCAGGTCGCGGGCCTGCGATGCCGGGATCGGGCCGAGCCCGACCAGGTTGGCCGGTTCGTCGCCGCCGGCCAGCAGGGTGTCCTCGGTGATCACC
>JBOGDY010000095.1:0-7626 GCA_050742955.1 Actinomycetes bacterium
TAGTCACCGGCTCGGGCGCGCCGACCGCGGAGTTCGTCTACAAGCTGGTCGAGGTCGAGGGACGCCCGGTCGCCAAGCGCTCGGAGCACAAGACGACCGTCGGGGGGCGCAAGACCGCGCTGCGCCGGCACCGCTCGTCGGGCACCGCGACAGAGGAGGTGCTGCGGTCGCAGGCCGAGCCGAGCCGGTTGCCCGGCGACCGGCCCCTGCAGGTCGAGCTGGTCCGCGACGGGAAGCGCGCCGGGGACCTGCCCACGCTCGCCGCCTCCCGTGACCACCTCCGGCGGGTCCTCACGACCCTGCCCTGGGAGGGGCTCGCGCTCTCCCGCGGCGAGCCGGCCATCCCGACGACCTACCAGGAGGCGCCGTGACCGGGCCCAGCCAGACGTACGACCCGGGGACGGCCCTGCTCGTCGTCGACGTGCAGAACGACTTCGCCGACCCGTCCGGCGGCCTCTACGTGCGCGACGGGGAGCAGGTCGTGGAGCCGGTCAACGCCGAGGTGAGGGCGGCCGTCGACGCGGGGGCCACCGTGGCCTACACCCAGGACTGGCACCCGGAGCAGACCCCGCACTTCCAGAAGGACGGCGGCATCTGGCCGGTGCACTGCGTGCACGACAGCTGGGGCGCCGCCCTGCATCCCGGCCTCGAGGTGCACGGGCCGGTGGTACGCAAGGGGGTCGACGGGGAGGACGGTTACTCCGGGTTCTCGGTCCGCGACCCGGTGTCCGGCGCGGCCGCGGCCACGCGGCTGCAGTCGCTGCTGCCGCCGGGCGTCGAGCGGCTCGTGGTGGTCGGCCTGGCCGGTGACTACTGCGTCAAGGAGACGGCGTTGGACGGGCGCAGGCTGGGGTACGACGTGGTGGTGCCGCTGGCGCTCACGCGCTTCGTGAACCTGTCGGCGGGAGACGACGAGCGGTCCGTGGCCGAGATCCGCGGGGCCGGAGTGGAGGTCCGATGAGCAAGCCACTGTTCAGCGGGGTCGGTGTCGCGCTGGTCACCGTCTTCGACGACGACGCCCGGGTCGACGAGATCGCCACCGCGGAGCACGCCGCCCGGCTGGTGGGGCTGGGCATCGCCTCGGTGCTGGTGGCCGGCTCCACCGGCGAGGCGTCCGCGCTCTCGGTCGACGAGCGGGTCGGCCTGGTGGCCGCCGTGCGCAAGGCGGTGCCCACCGGCGTACCGGTGATCGCCGGCAGCGGTGCACCCACGGGGCGGCAGGCCGCCGACCTCACCGCACGCAGTGTGGACGCCGGGGCCGACGCCGTGCTGTCGCTGTCGCCGGCCGGGGTCGGCGACCCGCGGCCCTACTACGAGGCCGTCGCGGCCGCGACGGACGCGTCGGTGCTGGCCTACCACTTCCCCAAGGTCTCCGCGCCCGGGGTGCCGGTCGCCCTGCTGCCGGACCTGCCGGTGCGGGGCGTCAAGGACTCGGAGGGCGACCCGACCAGGCTGCTGGAGGAGCTCGAGACCTACGACGGCGAGGTCTACGTGGGGTCCGCGGCGCTGGCCGTCATGGGTGGAGCCGTCGGCGCGACCGGCGCGATCCTGGCGCTGGCGAACGCCGAGCCGGAACGCTGCGTGGCGGCCTTCGGCGGCGAGGGCGAAGCCCAGCGGGCGCTGACCGCCGCGCACCTGACCGCGTCCCGCTCGTTCCCCGCCGGCATCAAGGGACTGGTCGCCGACCGCTTCGGCCTCAGCGCGGCGGCCCGCCTCGGCACCTGACCCCGCGACGCAGGGCCGCCGCGACGGCGATGTCCGATAACCGCTAGTGGTTGTCGGTGCCGTGGGGCAGGCTAGGGGCCATGCTCGACCAGGAGACCTGCTACCGCGCCGTGGCCAGCCGCGACGCCCGCTTCGACGGGTGGTTCACGACGGCGGTCACGTCGACCGGCATCTACTGCCGGCCGTCCTGCCCGGCCATGACGCCCAAGCGGGCCAACGCGCGGTTCTACCCGACCCCCGCGGCCGCCCAGGGCGCCGGCTTCCGGGCCTGCCGCCGGTGCCGGCCGGACGCCAGCCCCGGGTCGCCGGAGTGGAACGTCCGGGCCGACACCGTCGCCCGGGCGATGCGGCTGATCGGTGACGGGACCGTCGACCGCGACGGCGTCACCGGGCTGGCCGCGCACCTGGGCTACAGCGAGCGCCAGCTGCACCGGCTGCTGGTGGCCGAGGTCGGCGCGGGGGCGCAGGCGCTGGCCCGCTCGCAGCGGGCCCAGACCGCCCGGACCCTGATCGAGACCACCGACATGCCGGTGACCGGGATCGCGTTCGCGGCCGGTTTCGCCAGCGTGCGCCAGTTCAACGACACGGTCCGCCAGGTCTTCGCCTCCACGCCGAGCGAGCTGCGCGCGGCGCGACGGGACCGGTCCGGGATCGAGCCGGGCCGCATCGTGCTGCGGCTGCCGGTCCGCCCCCCGTTCGACGGTGCCGGGCTGCTGCGGCTGCTCGCCTCGAAGGCGGTGCCCGGGGTCGAGGACGTCGACGCCACGTCGTACCGGCGTGGGCTGCTCCTCCCCCACGGCGAGGCGGCCGTGACCCTCACCCCTGCCGCCGACCACGTCGCCTGCGAGCTGCGGCTGGCCGACGCCCGCGATGTCGTCCCGGCCGTCGCCCGGGTCCGTCGGCTGCTCGACCTCGACGCGGACTCGGCTGCCGTCGACGCGTTGCTCGGCGCCGACCCCCTGCTGGCCCCGCTGGTGGCGGCCTGGCCGGGTGTCCGCCTCCCCGGCGCGACCGACGGCAACGAGATGGCGATCCGGGCGGTCGTCGGCCAGCAGGTCTCCGTCGCGGGTGCGCGCACGGTGATGGCCCGGCTCACCCGCGCCCACGGCAAGCCGCTCACCACCCCGCTCGGGTCGGTGACCCACCACTTCCCCACGGCCGAGGCCTTCGCCGCCGCCGACCCTGCGTCCCTGCCGATGCCACGCAGTCGCGGCCGCACGCTGGTGGCGCTGTGCGCTGCGCTCGCCCGCGGCGAGCTCGACCTCGACGTCGGCGCCGACCGCGACGAGGTCACGGCGGCGCTGCTGGCGCTGCCCGGCATCGGGCCGTGGACGGCCGACTACGTCCGGCTCCGCGCGCTCGGCGACCCTGACGTGCTGCTGACCACCGACCTGGGCGTGCGGCGCGGGCTCGAGCGGCTCGGCGTGCGCGGCGACCCGCGCACCGCCGCGGCGCTCGGCGAGCGGTGGCGACCGTGGCGCTCCTACGCACTCATGCACCTCTGGCACCTCGTGACCGATCGGGAGATCCTTCGATGACCACCTACTGGACGACCATGACGAGCCCCGTCGACGAGCTGCTGCTGACCAGCGACGGCTCGGCGCTGACCCGGGTGTGGTTCGCACCCTTCGACGACATCCTGCGGCCGGAGTGGGTCCGCGACGACTCCGACGACGGCCTGCTCGGCGAGGCCCGGGCACAGCTGAGCGCCTACTTCGCCGGCGAACGCACCGACTTCGACCTGCCGCTGGCCCCCGTCGGCACGCCCTTCCAGCTGAAGGTCTGGCAGGCGCTGCGCGGCATCCCCTACGCCGGGACCATCAACTACGGCCAGCTGGCGGCACAGGTCGGCAACCCGGCCGCCTCCCGGGCGGTCGGCCTCGCCAACGGGCGCAACCCGATCTCCATCGTGGTGCCCTGCCACCGGGTGATCGGCGCCGACGGCTCGCTGACCGGCTACGGCGGCGGCCTGGGTCGCAAGCGCACGCTGCTCGACCTCGAGCGACGGGTCGCGGGCGAGCCCACCGACCAGCTCGCGCTTCTCTAGGGCCCGTTCGGGGTCATCGGCGTAGGGTGACCGGGTGGCCGAGTCCCCGCTGCTGCGGCGCATCCGTGAGTCGGTCATCGGTGACGACCAGGTCATGCACGGTCCCTACGGACCGCGCCGCGTCACCTACGCCGACTACACGGCCAGCGGCCGGGCCCTGACCTTCGTCGAGGACTTCATCCGGGGCGAGGTGCTGCCGCGCTACGCCAACACCCACACCGAGTCCAGCGGCACCGGGTTGCAGACGACCCGGTTGCGCGAGGACGCCCGGCGGATCATCCGCGACGCCGTGGGCGGGGACGACGAGACGGTGGTCATCTTCTGCGGCTCGGGGTCGACCGCGGCCGTGGACAAGCTGATCGGCATCCTGAACCTGCGCATCCCCGCCGACCTGGACGAGCGCTACGACCTCTCTGCGCGGATCCCGCCGGACGAGAAGCCGGTCGTGTTCATCGGACCGTTCGAGCACCACTCCAACGAGCTGCCGTGGCGCGAGTCGATCTGCGACGTGGTCACGATCCCCGAGGACCACGACGGGCACATCGACACGGCGGCCCTGCAGGAGCGACTGGTCGAGTTCGCCGACCGGCCGCTGCGCATCGGGTCGTTCTCCGCCGCGTCGAACGTGACGGGCATCGTGTCCGACACCCACCGCATCGCCGACCTGCTGCACGCCCATGGGGCCCTGTCGTTCTGGGACTTCGCTGCCGCCGCCCCCTACGTCGACATCGAGATGACCCGCCGCTGCGACGAGCACCCCGGGTGCCACAAGGACGCGGTGTTCCTGTCACCGCACAAGTTCATCGGGGGGCCCGGGACACCGGGCGTCCTCGTCGTACGCCGTGAGCTCGTGCGCAACCGCGTGCCGGTGGTCCCCGGCGGGGGCACCGTCGCCTACGTCAACCCCCTCGAGCACCGCTACCTGGACGACCCGGCGCACCGCGAGGAGGGCGGCACGCCGGCGATCGTCGAGTCGATCCGCGCCGGACTGGTGTTCCAGCTCAAGCAGGCGGTCGGCGCCGAGAGCATCCGTGCCCATGAGGAGCAGCTGCTGCGGCGAGCGGTGGATGCCTGGCGCAGGCACCCGAACATCGAGATCCTCGGCAACCTCGACGCCGAGCGCCTCTCCATCGTGTCCTTCGTCGTCCGACAGCCGCGGCCGGACGGCTCGCCCGGCCGCTACCTGCACCACAACTTCGTGGTGGCGCTGCTGAACGACCTGTTCGGCATCCAGTCGCGTGGCGGATGCTCATGCGCCGGTCCCTACGGCCACCGCCTGCTCGGCATCGACATCGAGCGGTCGCACGAGTTCGAGCGGGAGATCGCGCACGGCTGCGAGGGGATCAAGCCGGGCTGGGTCCGGGTGAACTTCAACTACTTCATCTCCGACCCGGTGCTCGAGTACATCGTCGAGGCCGTCGCGATGGTTGCCGACCTCGGGTCGCGGTTGCTGCCGGACTACCGGTTCGACCCGGCCACCGGCCTCTGGCGGCACCGCGCCGGGACCGTGGAGCCCCCGCTGCGGCTGGACCAGGTGTCCTACGACCCGACGAGCGGCGACATGCGCTACCCGCGGCACGACGAGCCGGTGCCGGAGTCGGCCCTGGCCGGCTACCTGGCGGAGGCCAAGGAGGTCTTCGCGGCAGCGGCGGACGCGGCTCTCGACGAACAGCGCTCCGCGGCTGTTGGCGACGGGCTGTCCGCCGACTTCGAGCACCTGCGCTGGTTCGAGCTGCCGGCCGCCTGTCTGTCCGGTTCTTCATCAGTCGGCGGCTGAGCAAGGGGGACCCCGACCCGAAGGTCGAGGTCCCCCTTATCCTGCTGGTCAGGCCATGCTCGGCGGCATCATCACCGAGTCGATGAGGTACACCGTCGCGTTGGCGGTCTTCACACCGCCGCAGATGACGTTCGCGTCCTGGGCCTTCAGGCTGTCGCCGGAGCCTGAGATCTGCAGGTCCCCGCCCTCAACGGTCTTCAGGGTCTGGCCAGCGATCTCGTCCGGGCTCATCTGGCCCTCGACCACGTGGTAGGTCAGCACCGAGGTCAGTGTCTGGGCACCCTTGGGGGTACCGAGCGCTTCCACGGTCTCCTTCGGCAGCTTCCCGAAAGCGTCGTCCACCGGAGCGAACACCGTGAACTCGCCGCCGTTCAGGGTGTCGACCAGGTTCACCTTGGGGTTCAGCTTGCCCGACACCGACGCGACCAGCGTCTTGAGCAACGGGTTGTTGCTTGCCGCGGTCGCGACGGGGTCCTCAGCCATCCCCTGCACGGAGCCGGCGCCGTCCGGGACCGCCTTCGCATAGTCCGCACAGCCGGCGCCCACCAGGTCGGCGGCCGGATCGGCTTTCATGCTGTCGCCGTTGTCCGGTGCGGCACTTGTCGTGCCCGCGCTGCTGCTGTCGGCGCTGTCGTCGCTGCCGCACGCAGCCGTCATGGTCAGCGCGGACACGACCGCCGCTGTTGCCGCGATCCTCTTCATGGTGCGCATGTGTTCCCTCTTCGGTTGGCTGGGAGGTGGTCTCTTGCCGTCACAAGGGCTTCGGTGGCGCGAGCGCACCGGATTGGTCGGAACGCTCACGAACCGGTCATGAGGTGGTCACGTTGACGCTGTGCCAGCCGGTCGACCCGTTCGGCGCGATGGGTGCGCGCTCGGACGTCTGCGTGTAGCCCGTGTCGTCGGTCGCGCGGACCTCGAGGGTGTGCGGGCCCGGGTCGGAGTCCCACATCCACACCCACTGGCGCCAGGTGTCGATGTTGTCCAGCTCGGCGAGGTCGGCCTCCTGCCAGCGGCCGCCGTCGACCCGGACCTCCACCTTCCGGATGCCGCGGTCCTGCGACCATGCGACCCCGGCCACCGGGACCCTGCCGGCGTTCAGCTGGTCGAAGGATCGCGGTACGTCGATCCTTGACGACGTCTTGATCGGTGCCTTCTCCGAGTAGCCACGGGTCGACCAGTACGCCTTGAAGTCCGCGAACCGGGTGACCTCCACGTCGACCAGCCACTTCGTCGCGGACACGTAGCCGTAGAGCCCGGGAACGACCATTCGCACCGGGAAACCGTGCGCGAGCGGCAACGGCTCGCCGTTCATCCCAACCGCGATCAGTGCATCCCGGTCGGGGTCGGTCAGCGCCGCCAGCGGCGTGCCGATGGTCATGTCGTCGGCACTGGTCGACTTCACCGCATCAGCACCGCCGCGGACACCCACCTCCTCGAGGAGGTCCCGGACCGGGACTCCGAGCCACGTCGCGTTCCCGACGTACTCACCTCCGACCGGGTTCGAGACGCAGGTCAGCGTGATGCGCCGTTCCACCATCCGGCGCGACAACAGGTCCTCGAAGGTGAGCTCGAGGTCCTGGTCGACCATGCCGTGGATGCGGAGCGTGTACCCGTCGATGGGCACGTCCGGGACCCGTAGTGCCGTGTCGACCCGGTAGAAGGATTCGTTCGAGGTCAGGTGCGAGGTGATGCCCTTGACGTCGAGCATCGAGCCGGGGGACACCGGCCGCGCTGCGCCGCCCGGCCTCGGGAGCCTCACACCCGCCCGCTGGGCGGCCGCCGCCGACCCGCCGAGCGACTGACGCACCGCGCCCCCCAAGGCGGCGACTGCACCGACGGCGAGTGCCGCCTTGAGGAAGCCACGGCGATCGAAGGCAGCAGGGAGGTCGTCGCCGTCGACACGGGCGGGCACCAGGTCGTGCACCAGCAGACGGGGCTTCCCGTTGTCCCGTGTCTCCCTGCGGGCAACCTGCACCACCTGCGCGGGCTGTCCGGACTGCCCGGCGTGCGCGGCACGGTCGCCCTCCCGCGAGTCGTCGGAGCGCTCCGGAGAGCGAAGGGTCCGCAGCAGCCACAG
>JBOGDY010000096.1:0-7592 GCA_050742955.1 Actinomycetes bacterium
CCTTCGACGCGGTCGAGGTCATCCGCACCAAGCGGGACGGTCACGAGCTCAGCGACGCGCAGATCGACTGGGTGATCGCGGCCTATACCCGCGGCGACGTCGCCGACGAGCAGATGTCGGCGCTGGCTATGGCGATCCTGCTCAACGGCATGGGGCGGCGCGAGGTGTCCCGCTGGACCGAGGCGATGATCGCCTCCGGTGCGCGGATGAGCCTTCCCGTCGACGCGCTCGGCGGCCGGCCCACCACCGACAAGCACTCCACCGGCGGGGTGGGCGACAAGATCACCCTGCCGCTGGCGCCCCTGGTGGCCGCCTGCGGCGCCGCGGTGCCCCAGCTGTCCGGGCGCGGCCTCGGCCACACCGGCGGCACGTTGGACAAGCTCGAGTCGATCCCCGGCTGGCGCGCGACGGTGGCCGGGCAGGAGTTCCTCGACCAGCTGCGCGACGTGGGTGCGGTGGTCTGCGCCGCCAGCGACGACCTCGCCCCGGCGGACCGGAAGCTCTACGGCCTGCGCGACGTCACCGGCACCGTCGAGGCGATCCCGTTGATCGCCAGCTCGATCATGAGCAAGAAGATCGCCGAGGGCACCAGCGCGCTCGTGCTCGACGTGAAGGTCGGGTCGGGCGCGTTCATGAAGGACGCGGCCCGCGCCCGTGAGCTGGCCGAGACCATGGTGGCTCTGGGCGGCGACCACGGGGTGCGAACGGTCGCGCTGCTGACCGACATGGACGTCCCGCTGGGCCTGACCGCGGGCAACGCTCTCGAGGTGCGCGAGTCCGTCGAGGTGCTCGCCGGCGGCGGCCCCGACGACGTGGTCGAGCTGACCCTGACCCTCGCGCGGGAGATGCTCACGGCCGCCGGGCTCGAAGGGGTCGACCCGGCCGACCGGCTCCGCGACGGCGCCGCGATGGACGTCTGGCGGCGGATGATCCGCGCCCAGGACGGCGACCCGGACGCGCCGCTGCCCACCGCCCGGGAGACCCACGTCGTCCCGGCGCCCGCCGACGGTGTGCTGGTCGGCCTGGACGCCTACTCGGTGGGCGTGGCCTCCTGGCGCCTCGGGGCGGGCCGCGCGCGCAAGGAGGACCCGGTGCAGGCCGGGGCCGGCGTCGAGCTGCACGCCAAGCCCGGCGACACCGTGCGCGGCGGCGAGCCCTTGTTCACCCTGCACACCGACAACCCGGAGCGCTTCGAGCGCGCCGCGGCCGCCCTCGAGGGTGCGGTCGTCGTCGCCCCCGAGGGCTCGAGACCGCATCCGAGGCCCCTGGTCATCGACCGCGTCGGCGCCTGAGCCCCCCGAACCGCCACGAGAGGTGCGCCCGCATGCCCCAGCTGATCGAGTCGCCGACCCGCATCCCCGTGCCGGGCGGGAAGGTCATCGACGAGTACGTCGGTCGGGTCACCTCGATGACGTCATCGGTGTCGGTGGCGCTGATGAAGGCGCCCGCCGGCTGGGACGAGCCGGCCCAGACCCCCGAGTTCGACGAGGTGACCCTGGTGCTCGCCGGCTCGGTGCTGGTCGAGCACGAAGGGGGCACGCTGCGGGTGCCGGCGGGGCAGGCGGTCCTTACCCGGGCAGGCGAGCGGGTGCGCTACAGCGTCGGGGAGGACGGGGCCGAGTACGTCGCGGTCTGCCTGCCGGCCTTCGACCCCGGCCTCGCCCACCGGGAGGACTAGCAGCCGTCAGTCCCGATCGTCGTGGTCCTTCCTCCAGGGACCCGTGATGGCGAACACATGCCCCGGGTTGAAGACGTTCGCGAACAGCACCTTCTTGTTCCGGGAGAAGTTCGGGCCGGTGAACTCGCCGTCACCGGGCAGGTCGTTCCGGGCCAGGAAGTAGGTGTTGAGCGGACCGGTCGAGCCGATCAGGTGCTGCTTGCCGCCACCGTCCTCCGCCAGGATGACCCCGCCATAAGGCGACACCGTGATGTTGTCGGGTCCGTCCGGGCTGGTGCTGTTGGCTGCGCCGGCGCGGGCGAAGCGGAGCTTCAGCTCGATGGTGTGGGCGAGAGGGTCGTAGAACCAGACCTGGCCGTCGTGCACCACCGCGCTGCCGTCGCTCTGCCGAGCGAAGGATGCGACGAAGTAGGCGCCGCCGCGCCCCCACCAGGCGCCCTCGAGCTTGCGCGACCGGGTGACCTGCGCGTCGGTGAACTGCTGGCGGATGCGGACCGTCGTAGCGTCACGGTCCGGTACCTCCACCCACTTCACGTCGTACGTCGTTCCGGGCTCGACCGCGACGCAGAGGTCCGGGACGTGGGCACCGCCGGCCGTTGACGCACTCAGTGCCTCGAGCGTCCCCGCGTCGTCGTCGAGCGCCCGCAGCGACCTTCTCTCCAGCGGCAGCGCCCTGGATGGCGGGGTCCACCGGTAGAACATTCCGTGCGGGGCGTTGGCGTCCTCCGTCTCGTAGATCTGCCAGGTCTCCGGGTCGACGGCCAGCGCCTCGTGCTCGAACCGGCCGAGCGCCTTGATGGGGTGCGGGTCGCGGTTGGCCTTGCGGCGGTAGGGGTCCACCTCGAAGACATAGCCGTGCCGCCTGGTGAGCCCGTTACCGGCGACCGGCACCAGGTCGGTCTCCTCGCAGGTCAGCCAGGTCTGCCACGGCGTCTTCCCACCGGCGCAGTTGGTGTGGGTGCCCGCCAGGCTGACGTACTCACGCACGCGGTCGCCGTCCTTGTCCACGACGATGTTCGTGGTGCCCGCGTTGGCCCCTGGCCCCGGGTCGTAGACGAGTCTCGGGTCGTCTTTCGGGACGCCATGGGTGAGCGGGCCGAGCCCACGGATCTCGTGGTTGTTGACCAGCACGCTGCCATTGCCGCCGCGCCGCACGAAACTGGCGGTGCCGTCCGGGCTGGACGGGGTCCGGTGGACGCCGTCGTCCAGCATCGTGACCCCGGACTGGGCAACGACGGTGTAGCTGAATGCTTCCGGCAGGGCGATCCGCCCGTCCGGGTCGTCGACGAGCGGGCCGTAGCCGTCGTCGCGGTGCCCCGCGAACCGTGACCGCCCCTCTCGTTCGACGCCCGCGGCGCCGGCCAGCGGTTCGAGGCTGCCGGCGAGTGCGATGCCCAGTGTGGTGGCCGCCCCACGCCCGAGGAACGAGCGCCTGGTGAGGTCGGATTGTTCTCTCGTGGTGCCCATGGTGCCCCCATCCGGTTCGCGGCCGTCAGGGAGAACATGCGCCCCTTGTACGGGGCGTGCAAGGAGGGCCGCGGTCAGCTGGGGCGGTGGGTCTTGCTGTCGCGGAACGGGTCGCGCTCGGGTGGCGTCCCCAGCTCTGCCCTGGGGCAGGTGGCGATGGTGAGGCCGGCCCAGATGAGGGCGTCGTCGCAGAGGCTCTCCACGGTCCAGCCCTGGCCGAGCCCGTGACCGGTCACCGTGACCTTGTAGATCGTGATCTCGTGCCGGTGCGGGCTGTCGTACATGACCGCGATCGACCCGAGCAGCTGGGCCTCGCCCCGGGTGCCGCCCACCCCGTCCCAGGGCGCGTCGTAGCGCTGCCACAGCGACGACGTGGCGTTCCACACCCCGCCCGCCGACACGTCCAGGCGGCGCAGCTGCTGGAGCACCTGTGCGGCGGCCCGCTCGTCGAGGATCGCCGCGGGCCGGATGATCCGGACGTCGTCGCGTGCGCCCACAGTCATGCCTCCTTCATCGTGCGTCCGGACCCTGAGGTTGAGAGTTTGACAGACGGTACCGTGCAACCGTGACCAACTCTTGGAACAGGGACACCCTGGACAAGGCTCGCAGGACGGACATCCCCGATGGTGCCACGCTGCGTCGCGCCCCGAAGGTGCTCCTCCACGATCACCTGGACGGTGGGCTGCGCCCGGCCACGGTGATCGGCCTGGCGGAGGAGACCGGCTACGAGGCCCTGCCCAGCACCGACGTCGCGGAGCTGTCCCGCTGGTTCTTCGAGGCAGCCAACTCGGGGTCCCTCGAGCGCTACCTGGAGACCTTCGCCCACACGGTGGGCGTCATGCAGACGCCGGACGCGCTGGCCAGGGTGGCCGCCGAGTGCGCCGAGGACCTCGCGGCCGACGGCGTCGTCTACGCGGAGGTCCGCTACGCCCCCGAGCTGCACGTGACCCAGGGCATGTCGCTGACCGAGGTGGTGGAGGCGGTGAACGCGGGCTTCCGCGAGGGGGAGCGGCGGGCGGGCGACGCCGGCAACACGATCCGGGTCGGGGCGTTGCTGACGGCGATGCGCCATGCGGCCCGTTCGATGGAGATCGCCGAGCTGTCGGTGAACCACCGCGACCACGGGGTGGTGGGCTTCGACATCGCCGGCGCCGAGGCCGGGCACCCCCCGACCCGGCACCTCGACGCGTTCGAGTACCTGCAGCGGGAGAACGCGCACTTCACCATCCATGCCGGCGAGGGCTTCGGCCTCCCGTCGATCTGGCAGGCCATCCAGTGGTGCGGCGCCGATCGCCTGGGCCACGGGGTGCGCATCATCGACGACATCGACACGGGTGCGGACGGGGACGACCCGGCCCTCGGCCGGCTGGCCGCCTACGTGCGTGACAAGCGCATCCCGCTCGAGATGTGCCCCACCTCGAACGTCATGACCGGGGCGGCCAAGTCGATCGAGGACCACCCGATCGGGCTGCTGCGGCGGCTCCACTTCCGGGTCACCGTCAACACCGACAACCGGCTCATGAGCGGCACGTCGATGACCCAGGAGTTCGAGAAGCTGGTTGCGGCCTTCGGCTACGGTCTGCGGGACTTCCAGTGGTTCACGCTCAACGCGATGAAGTCTGCCTTCATCCCCTTCGACGAGCGACTGGCCATGATCAACGAGGTCATCAAGCCCGGCTACGCGGCTCTCGTGGCGGAGACGTCGGCGGGCTGACAGCCGCTCGGCCCCTCCCCCTTTTCACTGTTGATCATGCGCAAGTGGTCGACCACTTGCGCATGATCAACGCGGGGGAGGGGGGTCTAGGGGGCAGTCGTCGCGGGCGTTACCCGTCGCCGTCGACCCAGACGAGGTGTGCGGCGACGGTTGCGACGCAGCCCTCCCATGCCTCCCGCAGCGGCTCGGGGTCCACATCGGCGAGCCGGAGCCTGGCCCGCTCCGAGCCGGCCGCGAGGTCGAGCACGTCGCGCACCACGAACCGGCCCAGTGTCGCGTCCTCGGACAGCGCCGTCCGGGCCCCGTCGGCGTCGAGCCAGTCGGCGAGCGACCGGAGCAGTCCCCATGCCTCCGCCAGCCGCAGGGCACCCGACCGGTCGAGGTCGGCACCGATGAGGCCGGCCAGCTCGTCGAGGTCGGTGACGTCGTCCTCGTACGGCTCGTAGTCGAGGTCGTCGCGGCCGCGCAGGGCCGCCCAGGGCGCCAGGTCGAGGAAGCCGCCCGTGCCACCCGCCACGTAGGCCCCCAGCGTCGCGGAAGCCGTGGCGGCCCGTAGCTCACCGGGCTCGCCGAGGAAGACCGTCTCACCGTCGTCACCCCGCCAGACGAGGGTGAAGGCGCCCTCCGAGGCGAGCCCCAGCCACAGCACGGCCACGCCGGGCGCCACCTGCTCGACCGACCCGGCGGCGGGGACGGGGCCGCGAGGATCCGGAGGTCCCACCAGGGCGTCGACCTGCTCCAGTGCCCAGCCCAGCCGGTCGCCAGCGGCAGGCACCGCATGGTCGAGCCACGCCGGGACACCCGTCACGCTGCCGGGCTGCGGCAGCGACGCCAGCAGCGGGTCCTCCGGCGGCTGGACGCGCAGGAAGAAGCAGAGCTCGGCGAGCATGTCCTCGCCACCGGGACCCGAGGGGATGTCGTAGCGCTCGTCGGTCGCCGGCCGGAAGTCCCTCGAGAACCGGTGGCGCACCCCCTCCCACAGCGGGCTGTCGGCGAGGTGGTGGCCGTGGGTTGCGTCGGACGACCCGACGTACGACGCGAGCTCTTCGGGCGTGGCGAAGCCGAAGACCCGCCGGTCGGTGCCGAGGAAGGCCAGGGAGTCGTCGTCCGCGTCCTCCCAGCCGCGCTGGTAGAGCGTGTACCAGGAGCCGGACGGCAGTGACAGCTCGACCGGGACGATCTCCGGCACGCTCAGACGCCGATCGGGTGCCAGACCGTCTTGGTCTCGAGGTAGCCCAGCAGCCGCTCGAGCCCCGGAACGCGGGTCCAGTCGTCGGCGGTCGGACGGAGCACCCGCTTGAGGTTGTCGGCCGCGGCGACCTGGAGGTCGACGACCGTCTCGGGTGCGGCGCCGACGAGGTCGATGGCGTTGACGTCCATGTGTGACGCGAGCCAGGGCGCGACCTCGGCGGTGTGCCCGGTCAGTACGTTGACCACGCCACCGGGCACGTCGGAGGTCGCGAGCACCTCGGAGAGCGTCACAGCCGGGAGGGGTGACCGCTCACTGGCCAGCACCACCACCGTGTTGCCGGTGACGATCACCGGCGCGACCACCGACACCAGGCCGAGCAGGCTGGAGTCCTGCGGCGCCAGGACGGCCACCACCCCGGTGGGCTCGGGCACCGAGAAGTCGAAGTAGGGGCCGGCAACCGGGTTGGTCGAGCCGTGCACCTGCGCGACCTTGTCCGACCACCCGGCGTACCAGACCCACCGGTCAATCGCCGCGTCGACGGCCGCCTCCGCCTTGCGCGCGGTGACGCCCTCGCCGACGGTGACCTCCTCCACGAACTGGGCCCGCCGGCCCTCGAGCAGCTCGGCCACCCGGTAGAGCACCTGGCCCCGGTTGTAGGCCGTCGCCGCCGCCCAGCCCGGGAAGGCCTTCCGGGCGGCCACGACGGCGTCGCGGGCGTCCTTGCGGGAGGCCATCGCGGCGTTGGCGAGAAACCGACCCGAGCGCGCCGCGTGGATCTCGTAGGACCGGCCGCTCTCGGACCGCGGGAACTTCCCGCCGACATAGAGCTTGTAGGTCTTCTTCACTGCCAGGCGGTCAGTCATCGCGCCCTTCCGACGTGTCGAGGTAGGCCTCCAGGCCGTGCCGCCCGCCCTCCCGGCCGAAGCCGGACTCCTTGTAGCCGCCGAACGGCGAGGTCGGGTCGAACCGGTTGAACGTGTTGGCCCACACGACGCCGGCCCGCAGCTGGTTGGCGGTCCAGAGGATGAGTGAGCCCTTCTCGGTCCAGACCCCGGCCGAGAGACCGTACGGCGTGTTGTTGGCCTTCTCGACCGCCTCCGCCGGTGTGCGGAACGTCAGGATGGACAGCACCGGGCCGAAGATCTCCTCGCGGGCGATCCGGTGGGCCTGGGAGACGCCGGTGAACAGCGTCGGCGGGAACCAGAAGCCCTTGTCCGGCAGGTCGCAGGCCGGCGACCAGCGCTCGGCGCCTTCGGCCTCGCCGACGTCGGACAGGTCACGGATTCGGGCCAGCTGCTCGGCGGAGTTGATCGCGCCGATGTCGGTGTTCTTGTCCAGCGGGTCGCCCACGCGCAGCGTGCCGAGGCGCCGCTTCAGGCTGGTCAGCACCTCGTCGTAGACGCTCTCCTGCACCAGCAGGCGCGACCCGGCGCAGCACACGTGGCCCTGGTTGAAGAAGATGCCGTTGACGATGCCCTCGACCGCCTGGTCGACGGGCGCGTCGTCGAACACGATGTTGGCGGCCTTCCCGCCGAGCTCGA
>JBOGDY010000097.1:0-7571 GCA_050742955.1 Actinomycetes bacterium
GGTCGACACGACGTACGTGCCCGCCGCCGGTACGGCCACCGGCGACGTCGACCCGAGCCAGGTCCGGGGGGCGCGCCCGCTCGACGGCGGCGGCTGGGTGGTGCCGGTTCGTGGCGCCCGCCCGGCCTGGGCCAGCGACGACCTGCTCGCCGCCGCGGCGAAGCGACCGACGCCGGCACCGAAGGCGGCGGTGGCGCCGGACGCACCGCTGTCGGGCTACGTCGGGATCCGCCCGGGCTCCCAGATGATCGCGCCCTACGGCTGCACGATGAACTTCGTCTTCGTCAGGAACGGCACCTACGCGATCGGCACCGCCGGCCACTGCGTCGACAAGGTCGGCCAGCCGGTGACCCTGCTCACCATCGCCCCCGGCGACCCGGTGAACCCGGACAACCTGGCCCTGGTCGAGATCGGCACCGTGATCTCCCGCACCGAGAACGGCGTCGGGGCCGACTTCGCGCTCGTGTCCATCAAACCCGCGCTGCAGTCCTGGGTCTTCCCCACCATCCCGGCAGTAGGCGGCCCGTGCGGCGCCTACACGGGCAACGGCGTGGTCACGACCGCGGTGCCGGTCCAGAGGCACGCGGACGCCGACGCAGGCGAGACGATCTTCCACTACGGGCACGGGCTCGGCATCGGTAGCGGAGGCACGCCACGCACCGGGCACGCCCTCTACTGGGAGGCGGCGGCGTTCTGGTGGCAGGGAACCGTGGTGTTCGGTGACTCCGGCTCGGCAGCCCGCGTGGGCACCACGGGGCTGGGCGCCGCCGGTGACGTGACCCACCTGATCGTCCTCGACACGAAACACCTCGGGGTCACCGCCGCGGGCACCCGGATCTCCAAGATCCTCTCCCTCGCGGGCGGCTACAGCCTGGTGTCCAGCACCTACTGCGTCTGACCCCACCGGACTCCGGCACGGCCTGGCGGGCACGGGGCCGCCAGGCCGTGCCGGCACCACCGCCCGGCATTAGGGTCGCGGACATGACCACAGCTGCGGAACTGTTCGCGCACCACCTCGAGAGCCTCGACCGGGCGCTGATCGCCATCCGGGAGCGCACCTACTGGTCGGCCTACCCGGAGAACCTCAAGGCGTACGGCGAGAACGGCACCCAGTCGCCGGCTTCCGGCAGGGACGCCTTCGACGCCTACCTGGGCAAGCCGTTCCCGCTGGAGCAGGCGGGTACCGATGGGGAGGTCGCCGGTGAGCGGTCGCCCTACGGTGTGGACCTCGGCGTGACCTATCCGCACGCCGACATCGACGGGTTGCTCGCCGCCGGGGGCGCCGCGATCCCCGGCTGGCGCGACGCCGGGCCGGAGGCCAGGGCCGGGGTGTGCCTCGAGATCCTGCACCGCGTCAACGCTCGCAGCCACGAGATCGCCCAGGCGGTCATGCACACGTCCGGCCAGGCCTACGCCATGGCCTTCCAGGCGGGCGGTCCGCACGCCCAGGACCGGGCGCTGGAGGCGATCGCCTACGCCTACGCCGAGATGACCCGCCACGCCCACGAGGCGACATGGGAGAAGCCGCAGGGCAAGCGGCCCCCGCAGCGGATGACCAAGCGCTTCACGGCCGTGCCGCGCGGCGTCGCCCTGGTCATCGGGTGCAACACCTTCCCGACGTGGAACTCCTACCCGGGCCTGTTCGCCAGCCTGGTCACCGGCAACGCCGTCGTCGTCAAGCCGCACCCGCGCGCGACCCTGCCGTTGGCGATCACCGTCACGATCGCCCGCGAGGTGCTCGCCGAGGTCGGCTTCTCCCCCGACCTGGTCACGCTGGCCGCCGAGGCGCAGGGCGAGGGCCTCGCCAAGGTGCTGGCCCTGCGGCCCGAGGTACGCATCATCGACTACACCGGGTCCACCGCCTTCGGCGAGTGGCTGGAGCGCAACGCGCACCAGGCGGTCGTCTACACCGAGAAGTCGGGCGTCAACACCGTGGTGGTCGACTCGACCGACGACTACCGCGGCATGCTCGCGAACCTCGCGTTCTCGCTCTCGCTCTACAGCGGACAGATGTGCACCACGCCGCAGAACGTCCTGGTGCCCCGTGGCGGCATCACGGCCGACGGCGAGCCGAAGTCGGTCGACGACGTGGCGCGCGACCTGGCGGCCGCCGTGGACGGCCTGCTCGGCGACGAGTCGAGGGCGACCGCCCTGCTCGGCGCGATCGTCAACGAGGGCGTGGTCGTCAGGCTCGAGCGCGCCCCGTCGTACGGCGAGGTGGTGCTCGCCTCCAGGGCGGTGACGCACCCGGAGTTCCCGGAGGCGATCGTCCGGACGCCGACGATCGTGCGGCTCGACGTCGCGGAGCGCGACGTCTACCTCCAGGAGTGCTTCGGGCCGGTCGCGTTCCTCGTCACCACCGACGGGACGGCCGAGTCGGTGGCGCTGTTCCGGGAGACCGTGCGCGAGCACGGGGCCATCACCGGGTCGGTCTACTCGACGGACGAGAAGGTCCTCGACGCGGCCGAGGAGGCTGCACTGGACGCAGGGGTCGCGCTGTCGTGCAACCTGACCGGGACCGTCTACGTCAACCAGTCGGCGGCGTTCTCCGACTTCCACGCCACGGGCGCCAACCCGGCCGCCAACGCGGCGCTGACCGATGCGGCCTACGTCGCGGGCCGGTTCCGCATCGTGCAGTCCCGTCGCCACCTCCCCGCCGACGCACCAGCCGCGGGCTGAGAGACAGATGGCGGGCGACGACCAGGACCGCGGGGAGACCGAGAGGGAACGCGACGACCGGCGCTACATGGAGCTGCTCCAGGAGCTCCGGGTGGCCCAGACCGGTGTCCAGTTCCTGTTCGCCTTCCTGCTGACCCTGGCCTTCACCCAGCGCTTTCCCCAGGTCACCGACTTCCAGAAGTGGCTCTACGTCGGCACCCTCATGGCGACGGCGCTGGCCTCCGCCCTGCTCATCGGACCCGTCCCGCTGCACCGGATCCTGTTCCGCCGGGGACTGCGGCCACGGCTGGTCCGGGGAACCGACCTGATGGCGCGTGGCGGGTTGTCCCTGCTCCTGGTGGCCATCAACGGTGCCGTGCTGCTGATCCTCGACGTGGTGGTCGGAGGCGCGTGGGCTGTGATCCTGGCGGCGTTCACCACGGCGTGGTTCCTGTTCGTGTGGGTCCTCGCCCCCATGGCCGCCCGCAGGTAGGAGACCGATGTCATCCCTCGGTCGCCGCGTGTGACCCGAAGAACTCTGGGTATCCGGCTGGCATGCCCAGCAGCGTCGCCCGCCTCGTCGCCCAGGACCACGACCGCCTGAGTCGGCTGCTGCGGCGGATGTGCTCGGCCGGCCCCAACCAGGAGCGTTGGCGCACCGAGTTCCTGGGTCTGCTGCGCGCGCACCGGGCGGCCGAGCGCGACGAGCTGCTCACCGACGTGGTGTCGCGCGGCGGTGACGTCACCGACCTGGCCCGGGCGCAGGCCGAGCGCGACCTCGAGCTCGACCGGCTGGCCACCGAGGTGGAGCGCGTCGAGATCGAGTCGCCCCCGTTCGCCGAGACCTGCACCCGGGCCGCCACCGCCCTCCGGGGCCATGCGGACTCCATGGCCGGCGTCCTGTTGCCCGCGCTGGTCGCAACCGCGCCCCGCAGGGAGCTGCGGCGCCTCGGCGGTGCCTACGAGCAGCGCAGGGACGCGACGCTGCGCGACATGGACGGCCACGAGCCGCCGCCGCGCCGCCTGGACCTGTCCCGGGCCGAGCTCTACGAGCTGGCCAGGCGGGCGGGCGTCCAGGGCCGCTCCGCCATGAGCCGCGGTCAGCTCATCCGCGCGCTGAAGCGCCGCAGCGACTGAGGGCTGACGCCATCGCGAGTGCTCGTCGAGGCGGTTGCGGCCGGCCCGGACGATGTCGCGTCCTGACCGTTCCCTGACCTCCCGAAGGTCAAGTCGGCCTTGAGGGGGGTCGACGTTGTCGTGGGAGACCGTCACCACGACCGAGGACGCACATGCATCGCCGACCCGCCGGGCGGCTGGCCACGGCCGCCGTGTGCGTTGCGGCGCTGCTCGCCGGCCCGGCACCCGCTGGCGCCCACGGCCACGACGGCTCCCCGGCAGCGCGGCAACGGGACGCGGCCGAGGTTCTCCAGCAGGTCCGTGACGAGCTGGCCGAGTCGTCGGAGGCGATGGTCGCGGCCGCGGCCGACCTGCGCCTCGCCGAACGTGCCCTGCCGGGCGCGCATCGGGCCGCCGAGCACGCCCGCGAGGCCCTGGCCGCGGCCCGGTTGCGGCAGCAGGCAGCGTCCCGACGCCGGGCGGTGGCCCAGGCCCGACTGATGCTGGCCAGCCAGGACGCGGACGCCACAGCGGCGCTGGTGGACGAGCAACGCGCGCGCATCGGCCGGCTGGCCCGGGCGGCCTACCAGGGCGGCGGCCCGCTGGCCCAGGTGTCGATGGTTCTCGAGGCCCGGTCACCGGCCGACTTCACCGAGCGGCTCGTGGCGTGGGAGAGCGTGGTGTCATCACAGCGGGGCGCCCTGGCGGACCTGCAGCTCGTGCAGGACACCCTCGGTGATCGGACCGCCGACCTCGAGCACGTCCGCGACGAGCTGACCGCGGCCAACGAGCAGGCCCAGGCCGAGCTCGCCGCGGTCGCCGACCTCGAGGCCCGCGCCCGCCTGGCCGAGCAGGAGGTCGGCCGGCTGGTGGCCGCC
This sequence comes from Actinomycetes bacterium, assembly GCA_050742955.1. Taxonomy (GTDB): domain Bacteria; phylum Actinomycetota; class Actinomycetes; order JACCUZ01; family JACCUZ01; genus CAWIXB01. The sequence goes on from JBOGDY010000097.1 coordinate 4,653, forward strand.
CGGGAGGCCGCGCTCGCCGCGGCGAAGGCCGCCCAGGCCGAGGACGAGCAGCGGATGCAGCGGCTGCAGGGCGAGTCGACCCGGCTGTCGGCCATGCTCGCCAAGCAGGCCACGGAGGCGCTCGGCGCCGACGGCGCCCGGGCCGGCTCGAGCGTGCCTCCGGTGCCGGGCACCCTCGCCTGGCCGGTGCGCGCCCGGATCTCCTCGCCGTACGGCATGCGCACCCACCCGATCACGGGCGTGCACAAGCTGCACACAGGTGTCGACCTGAGTGCCCCCTGCGGCACACCGATCGGGGCCGCACGGGACGGCACCGTGATCGTCGCGGAGTACAACCAGGCCTACGGCTGGCGCACGGTCGTCTCCCACGGCGTGGTCGGCCGGGTCCTGCTCACCACGACCTACAACCACCAGCCGGGACTCGGCGTCGAGGTGGGCCAGCGGGTCCGCGCCGGCGACGTGATCGGATGGGTCGGCTCGACCGGCTACTCGACCGGATGCCACCTGCACTTCGAGCTCGTCGTCAACAGTGAGCTGGTGGACCCGGTGCCCTGGCTGCCGGCCGGCTGAGGCCCGCCGCCCGCGGAAATCTTTCCCACGCCTCGATCGTTTGCCGGGTGTCGCACCTGTCACTTGAGAGGGTCGGTGAGTCACCTGACCGAGCTGCCCACGGCCGCGGCGAGCAGCCCCGTCCCCGACCAGCACGTGGACGACCTCGACCACGAGGCAGGTGGCCCGGACCTGGTCCGGCTCTACCTCGACGAGATCGGCCGTGCACCGCTCCTGGACGCGGCCACCGAGGTCGACCTGGCCCAGCGCATCGAGGCCGGCCTCTACGCCCGGCGGCTGCTCGACGAGCTGGGCCACCGGCGCGCGGTCAAGCTGCGCCACGCGCGCCGGGTCGCGACATCCTCCGAGCTGGCCGCGCTGGCCGAGGACGGCGAGGCCGCCAAGCGGACGTTCATCCGGGCCAACCTGCGGCTCGTCGTGTCGCTCGCCCGTCGCTACAGCCGGTCGAGCATGCCGCTGCTCGACCTCATCCAGGAGGGCAACGTCGGCCTGGTCCGGGCGGTGGAGAAGTTCGACTACACCCGGGGCTTCAAGTTCTCCACCTACGCGACCTGGTGGATCCGCCAGTCGATCGGGCGGGCGATCGCCGAGCAGAGCCGCACCGTGCGGCTGCCGGTGCACCAGGTGGAGAAGCTCAGCCGGCTCACCCGGGTCCGCCGTGACCTGATCACCTCCCTGGGGCGGGAGCCCACTGACGCCGAGGTGGCCACCGAGCTCGGGCTCCCCGTCGACACGATCGCCGATCTCGATGCCATCGCCCGCACCCCGGCCAGCCTCGACTCCCTCGTCGGCGACGACGGCAGCGCCACGCTCGGCGACCTGGTGGACGCGGCCGGCCCGAGCCCCGAGGACCTGGTCGTGGCGCGGGCCGCGCGCGACCAGCTCGCCCGGCTCATCGCCAGCCTCGAGTCGCGCGAGGCCGAGGTGATCCGGTCCCGGTACGGGCTGGCCGGCGACCGGCGGGAGACCTACGACGAGATCGCCGGGCGGCTCGGTGTCTCGCGGGAGCGCGCGCGGCAGATCGAGCGGGAAGCCCTCGAGCGGCTGCGTCAGTGGGTCAGGACGTCGGGCTGACCTCGCCGGACGCGCCCGACCCGGCCGACGCCAGCGCCCCCTGCCGCGGGCAGGTCTCCATCGGCGGGCCGTCCATCGTGCACGAGTGGTGGTGCTCCGCGCGTGGGGCCGGGACCGCGGGCCGCTTCGTCCGGATCCCCCCCGCCGCCATGACGCCGCCCAGCGCGAGCAGCCCGGCACTGACCCACATCGCGGACTCGAACGCCGGCTGCAGCAGGTCGGCGTCGGCGTAGGCTTCGCCGCTCAGCCCGGTGATCAGCGGCAGGGCCGCCACCGCGAGCATGCCCGCCACCCGGGCGACGGCGTTGTTGACCCCGCTGGCCAGGCCGGCGTGCCGGTCCGGCGCGGCCGCCAGGACGGTCGCCGTCAGCGGCGCGACCGTGACGGCCAGCCCGAGACCGAAGACCAGCACGGGCGGGAGGACGTCGACGACGTACGACGTGTCGGCGCCGATCCGGGACATCCCCGCCACGCCGACCGCGCACAGCAGCGGGCCCACGGTCATCGGCAGCCGGGGGCCGATCCGCTCGGCCACCGCGCCCATGCGGGCGGAGAGCAGCAGGAGGACCACCGTCACCGGGAGCAGCGCCGTCCCGGCGGCGAGCGGGGTGAAGCCGCCGACGACCTGCAGCTGCAGCACGAGCATGAACATGACGCCGCTCAGCGCGGCGTAGACGGCGAACGTGACCATGTTGGTGACCGAGAACACCGGGGAGCGGAAGATGTCCAACGGCAGCATCGGCTCCCGGGCGAACCGCTCCCGCAGCAGGAAGCCGACCAGCCCGGCCAGGCCGAGCCCGAGCACCAGCAGGACGACCGGGTCGGACATGCCCCTGTCCTGCCCCGCGATCAGCCCGTAGGTCAGGGCGCCGAGCCCGGCAGCGCCCAGCGTCGCACCCACCACGTCGAGGGTCCGAGCCGCCGCGGGGTCACGCGACTCGGGCACGTGCCGCAGCGCGATAAGCACGACCGCGGCGGCCAGCGGGAGGTTGATGAGGAACACCAGGCGCCACGACGCCGCGCCGACGAGCCAGCCGCCGAGGAACGGTCCGGCCGCGCCCGCGATGCCGCCCAGCCCCGACCACGCCCCGATGGCGCGGGCCCGGTCCCCCGGGCGGAACGACGCCTGGATGATCGCCAGGCTCCCCGGCGTCAGCAGCGCGCCGCCGACACCCTGCAGCGCCCGGGCGGCCACCAGGGTCTCGATGTTCGGCGCGAGCCCGCACAGCAGCGACGCCGCCGCGAACCAGACGACCCCGATGACGAAGACCCGGC
>JBOGDY010000098.1:0-7536 GCA_050742955.1 Actinomycetes bacterium
GTTCACCGCGACCCTGCAGAAGAGCCCGAACAAGGGCGGCTGGACCTATGTCGTCTGGCCCGACTCGGTGACGTTCTTCGGCACGCGAGGTCTCGTCAAGGTCCGCGGCACCATCGACGGCCACGCGTTCCGGAGCTCGTTCATGGCCACGGGAGACGGCAGCCACATGCTGCCTGTGAAGGCCGACGTCCGCAGGGCGATCGGCAAACAGGCCGGAGACGACGTCACCGTCCGGTTGGACGAGCGAGTGGAGGACTAGTCGAGGAGGTCCGACCAATGAGGAAGCTTCGCGTCGTCGAGTTCCTGTCCCTGGACGGTGTGATGCAGTCACCTGGAGCGCCCGACGAGGACACCGAAGGCGGATTCCGGCACGGTGGGTGGCAAAGGCCGTACTTCGACGAAGTCCTCGGCGCGACCGCCGCGGAGGGCATGGCCGCCACGGACGCCTACCTGTTCGGACGAAAGACCTACGAGAAGATGGCCGCCTACTGGCCGACGGCTCCGCTCGATGACCCTGTCGCGGAACACCTGAACCGCACGACGAAGTACGTCGCCTCGACGACGCTGCAGGACGTCGAGTGGCAGGGCTCGACTCTGATCAGGGGCGATGTCGTCGACGAGGTTGCCAAGCTCAAGGCCCAGCCCGGTAGGAACATCGTCGTCCTCGGCAGCGGAGATCTCGTGCAGACACTCACCGACAACGACCTGATCGACGAGTACTTCCTGACCGTGTCCCCGATCGTGCTGGGCAGCGGCAAGCGGCTGTTCCGGGACGCCCGCGAGGCGAGGGGGCTGACGCTTGTCGACTGCGTCACCACGACCACCGGGAGCCTGTTGCTCACCTACCGTCCCCAGAGGTGAAGTCAGCTCCGACGGACCCCACCGGCGCGGACGCCGTGGTCAGCGCAGGTCGCCGCTGTCCATGCCGGCGCCCTGTGGCGGTAGCACCGCAAGGCCGAGCTCGGCCGGGTCGGCGAGCAGCGGGTGGCGCGGCACGACGCGGGTCGTGTAGCCGAACGGTCCGGTGCGTTCCAGCTTGACCGCGCCGGCGTAGCGGTGCCGGCCGCCCTCGTAGGCCTCGGCGTGGTCGAGCGAGACCACCGAGGAGTCGGTGATCTGGTCGGCCTCGTCGACCAGCCCGTGCACCACCTGCACGGCGACGTCGTCGGGCTCGAGCCCGCCCAACGACACGAACACCCGCACCTCGAGCGTGGTGCCCACCTCGGGCAGGTCACCGACGCCGGTGGAGTCCACGTGGTCGACCCGCACGGCCGGCCAGGCCGCACGGACCTTGGCCTTCCAGTCGGCGAGCTGACGGGCGCCCGCGTAGTCGCCGTCGAGCTGGGACCCGGCGCGCGCAGCCGGGGTGTAGAGCCGGTGGACGTAGTCGCGGACCATCCGGCTGGCCAGCACCTGCGGGCCCAGGGTCTTCAACGTGTGCCGCACCATCTCGATCCACCGCACCGGGACGCCCTCGGGCCCCCGGTCGTAGAACAGCGGCGCCACGGTGTTCTCGACGACGTCGTAGAGCGCACCTGCCTCGAGGTCGTCGCGCCGGTCGGGGTCCTCGATGCCGTCGGCTGTGGGGATCGCCCAGCCGTTGTGCCCGTCGTACATCTCGTCCCACCACCCGTCGAGCACCGACAGGTTCAGGCAGCCGTTGAGGGCGGCCTTCATGCCCGATGTGCCGCACGCCTCGAGCGGGCGCAGCGGGTTGTTCAGCCACACGTCGCAGCCGGGGTAGAGGCTCTGCGCCATCGCGATGTCGTAGTTGGGCAGGAAGACGATGCGATGGCGCACGGCGGGGTCGTCCGCGAACCGCACGAGCTCCTGGATCAGCTTCTTGCCGCCGTCGTCGGCCGGATGCGACTTGCCGGCGATGACGAGCTGTACGGGGCGCTCGGGGTGCAGGAGCAGCCCCTTGAGCCGCTCGGGTTCACGGAGCATGAGGGTGAGGCGCTTGTACGACGGTACGCGGCGGGCGAACCCGATGGTCAGCACGTCGGGGTCGAGCACCTTCCCCACCCAGCCGAGCTCTGCGGCGCTGGCACCGCGCTGCACCCAGGACGCGCGCAGCCGGTTGCGCGCGTCAGCCACGAGATGGCGCCTCAGGGCGCAGCGCACCTCCCAGATGCGGGCGTCGGGCACCCGGTCGATGCCCTCCCACCCGACGGCGTCCCGCACGAGCTCGGGTCCCACTTCGTGCTCGCCGAGCTCGAACACCTCCGGCGCGACCCAGGTCGGCGCGTGGACGCCGTTGGTGATGTGGCCGATCGGCACCTCCGGCGGGTCGAACCCCGGCCAGAGACCGGCGAACATGCCGCGGCTGACCTCGCCGTGCAGCTTGGAGACCCCGTTGGCGCGCTGGGCCAGGCGGAAGCCCATCACCGCCATGTTGAACACGGTCGGGTCACCGCCCTCGTAGTCCTCGACACCGAGCGCCAGGACCCGATCCACGGGCACGCCGGGGCAGGCGTTGTCACCGCCGAAGTGCTGGGCGATCAGGTCGCGGGAGAACCGGTCGATGCCCGCCGGCACCGGGGTGTGCGTCGTGAACACGGTGGCCGAACGGGCGGCCTCCACCGCGTCGTCGAAGCTGAGGCCGGACTCCTCCGTCAGCTCCCGGATGCGCTCGACCCCGAGGAAGCCCGCGTGGCCCTCGTTCGTGTGGAACACCTGGGGGGCCGGAGAGCCGGTGAGCTCCGCGAAGGCCCGCAGGGCGCGTACGCCCCCGATGCCCAGCAGCATCTCCTGGAGCAGCCGGTGCTCGCTGCCGCCGCCGTAGAGCCGGTCGGTGACGTCGCGCTCGGCCGGCTCGTTGTCCTCCACGTCGGAGTCGAGCAGCAGCAGCGGCACCCGCCCGACCTGCGCCTTCCACACCTGGGCGACCAGGCGCCGGCCGCCGGGCAGGCCGACCCGGACCTTAAGGGGCGTTCCGTCGGCCGCACGCAGCGGCGCGATGGGCAGGCCGTCCGGGTCGAGGACGGCGTAGCGCTCCTGCTGCCAGCCCTCGCGGGACAGCGACTGGGCGAAGTAGCCGGACCGGTAGAGCAGTCCGACGCCGACGATGGGCACCCCCAGGTCCGACGCGGCCTTCAGGTGGTCGCCGGCCAGGATGCCCAGCCCGCCGGAGTACTGCGGCAGGACCGCGGTGATGCCGAACTCCGGCGAGAAGTAGGCGATGGAGGCGGGCACGTCGGGCCCGAGCCCCTGGTACCAGCGGCCGCCCTGCAGGTAGTCGCGCAGGTCCGCGGCGGCTGCGTCGACCCTCGCGACGACCTCGCGGTCGGCGGCAAGTGCTCCGAGCCGGTCGGGGCCGAGGGCGGCGAGGAGGCGCACCGGGTCGGAGCCGGTGGCCGCCCACACGTCGGGATCGAGGCTGCGGAACAGGGCCTGGGAGGCCGGGTGCCAGGACCAACGTAGATTGAGCGCGAGCTCGCCCAGCGGCTCGATCGGGGTGGGCAGCACGGTGCGGACGGTGAACCGTCGGATCGCCTTCACTCGGAGGACGATACCGGCGGACCCGGCCGGACCCGCAGGGCTTTCGGTGCCCACTCCCGGCCGGCCGCCGAGATGTGCACTGCAACGGAAGGTGGGTAGGTTCGTCTGACGATGACTGGACGGATCCCGATAGTGGACGTGCAGCCCGCTGAGGGCTGCGGTCGCTGGCCCGCCAAGGCGGTCGTCGGTGAGCTGTTCCCCGTCACCGCGACGGTGTTCCGCGAGGGGCACGACGCGGTCGCCGCCAACGTCGTGCTGCGCGACCCCAAGGGGCGCAAGGGCCCCTGGACCCCGATGCGCCTGACCGAGCCGGGCACCGATCGCTGGGTGGCCGAGGTGGCCCCGACCGGCGAAGGCCGGTGGACCTTCTGCGTCGAGGCCTGGAGCGACCCGGTGGCCACGTGGCACCACAACGCCCACGTGAAGATCGCCGCCGGCGTCGACGTGGAGGTCATGCTCGAGGACGGCGCGATCATCATGCAGCGCGCCGCGAAGGCAAGTCGTCCGACCCCGGGCCGGCGCGCGCTGCTCGACGCCGCCACCGCACTGCGCGACAGCTCCCGCCCGGTCGAGGCGCGGCTGGCCGCGGTCGACTCCCCCGCGGTGGTCGCCACCCTGCGAGAGCACCCGCTGCGCGACTTCGTCACCGCGAGCGACCGGCTGCCTCTCTGGGTGGACCGCGAGCGGGCGCTGTACAGCAGCTGGTACGAGTTCTTCCCGAGGTCGGAAGGCGCCAGGTTCGACCCGACCACCGGCGTAACCCGCACAGGCACCCTCCGCACGGCGATGGACCGCCTGCCGGCTGTGGCCGACATGGGCTTCGACATCATCTACCTGCCGCCCGTCCACCCGATCGGCCAGACCAACCGCAAGGGGCCCAACAACACGCTCACGCCTGAGCCCCATGACGTCGGCTCCCCGTGGGCGATCGGCGGTCACGAGGGCGGTCACGACGCCATCCACCCCGACCTCGGCACGATCGAGGACTTCGACGCCTTCGTCGCCCGGGTCAAGGAGGTCGGGCTGGAGGTGGCGCTCGACTTCGCGCTTCAGTGCGCGCCGGACCACCCCTGGGTCAAGGAGCACCCCGAGTGGTTCACGGTGCTCGCCGACGGCACGATCGCCTTCGCCGAGAACCCGCCGAAGAAGTACCAGGACATCTACCCGGTCAACTTCGACCGCGACCCCAAGGGCATCTACGCCGAGGTGCTGCGCGTCCTGCGGCACTGGATGGACCACGGGGTCCGGGTCTTCCGGGTCGACAACCCCCACACCAAGCCGGTGAACTTCTGGGACTGGCTGCTGGGGGAGGTCCGCAAGACCGATCCGGACGTGATCTTCCTGTCCGAGGCCTTCACCAGACCGGCGATGATGCAGACCCTGGCCCGGGTCGGCTTCCACCAGTCCTACACCTACTTCACCTGGCGCAACGAGAAGTGGGAGCTGGAGGACTACGTCACCGAGCTGTCGCAGCAGACGGCGCACTTCCTGCGACCCAACTTCTTCGTCAACACCCCCGACATCCTGCACGCGTTCCTGCAGTACGGCGGGCCGCCGGCCTTCAAGCTGCGCGCCGCCCTGGCAGCGACCCTGTCGCCCTCGTGGGGCGTCTACGCCGGCTACGAGCTGTGCGAGCACGTCGCGGTGCGTCCGGGCAGCGAGGAGTACCTCGACTCGGAGAAGTACCAGCTCCGGCCGCGCGACTGGGCAGCCGCCCAGGCCGAGGGCCGGTCGCTCGCGCCCTACCTGGCCAGGCTCAACGAGCTGCGCCGGCGGCACCCGGCGCTGCAACGGCTGCGCAACCTGCGACTGCACGCAACCGACAACGACAAGGTCATGTGCTACTCGAAGCGGGACGGAACCGGGCCGGACGCCGACACGGTCATCGTGGTGGTCAACCTCGACCCGCACGGTGCCCGTGAGGCGACGGTCAGGCTCGACATGCCCGAGCTCGGCCTCGACTGGCACGACACGCTGGCCGTGCACGACGAGATCAGCGGGGAGAGCTACGTCTGGCGCGAGCACAACTACGTCCGCCTCGACCCATTCGTGGAACCCGCCCACGTCTTCTCGGTCCGGAGGACCAACCGGTGAGCCAGACCGCACCCGACCCGCCGCACAAGGGCGCCATCGACAACTTCGCCGACCTGCCCGAGGAGGAGCGTGACCCGCACTGGTACAAGCGGGCCGTCTTCTACGAGGTGCTGGTCCGGTCGTTCAAGGACAGCAACGGCGACGGCACAGGCGACCTCACCGGTCTGCGGGAGAAGCTCGACTACCTCAACTGGCTCGGCGTCGACTGCATCTGGCTGCCGCCCTTCTTCAAGTCACCGCTGCGTGACGGCGGCTACGACGTGAGCGACTACACCGACGTCCTGCCCGAGTTCGGCACCCTCGGCGACTTCGTGGAGTTCGTCGACGCGGCGCACGTCCTGGGCATCCGCGTGATCATCGACTTCGTGATGAACCACACGTCCGACCAGCACCCGTGGTTCCAGTCCTCGCGTACCGACCCTGACGGTCCCTACGGCGACTTCTACGTCTGGGCCGACGACGACGAGGCCTACCCCGACGCGCGGATCATCTTCGTCGACACGGAGACGTCCAACTGGACCTACGACCCGGTGCGCAAGCAGTACTTCTGGCACCGCTTCTTCGGCCACCAGCCCGACCTCAACTACGAGAACGAGCGGGTGCAGGAGGCGGTGATCGAGGACCTGAAGTTCTGGCTCGACCTCGGCATCGACGGCTTCCGGCTCGACGCCGTGCCCTACCTCTACGAGGAGGAGGGCACCAACTGCGAGAACCTGCCGCGCACCCACGAGTTCCTCAAACGGGTCCGCAAGGAGGTCGACGCGCAGTACCCCGACCGGGTCCTGCTCTGCGAGGCCAACCAGTGGCCGGGCGACGTGGTGGAGTACTTCGGCGCCGACGGCGACGAGTGCCAGATGGCGTTCCACTTCCCGGTGATGCCGCGACTGTTCATGGGTGTCCGGCGCGAGTCGCGCTACCCGATCTCGGAGATCATGGCGCAGACGCCGGCGATCCCCGACAACTGCCAGTGGGGCATCTTCCTGCGCAACCACGACGAGCTCACGCTCGAGATGGTCACCGACGAGGACCGCGACTACATGTGGGCCGAGTACGCCAAGGACCCACGGATGAAGGCCAACATCGGCATCCGCCGGCGGCTCGCGCCGCTGCTCGACAACGACCGTAACCAGCTCGAGCTGTTCACCGCCCTGCTGCTGTCCCTGCCCGGGTCGCCGGTCCTCTACTACGGCGACGAGATCGGCATGGGCGACAACATCTGGCTGGGCGACCGCGACGCCGTACGCACGCCGATGCAGTGGACCCCCGACCGCAACGCCGGCTTCTCCACGTGCAACCCGGGCCAGCTCAACCTTCCGGTCATCATGGACCCGATCTACGGCCACCAGGTGACCAACGTGGAGGCGCAGGCGGCCAGCTCCACCTCGTTCCTGCACTGGACACGACGGATGATCGAGGTGCGCAAGCAGAACCCGGCGTTCGGTGTCGGCAGCTGGGAGGACCTGGGCGGCAGCAACCCGAGCGTGCTCTCGTTCGTCCGCACGTTCGGCGACGACATCGTCCTGTGCGTGAACAACCTCTCCCGCTTCCCGCAGCCGGTCGAGCTCGACCTGCGGCGATGGGAGGGCAAGCACCCCGTCGAGCTGCTGGGCACGGTGCAGTTCCCCGACATCGGCGAGCTCCCCTACCTGCTGACGATCGCAGGGCACGGCTTCTACTGGTTCCGACTGACTCCCGCGGAAGGACTTCTCTGATGCTCACCGACGCGGCCGTCGCGAACTTCCTCGGCCACCAGCGGTGGTTCGCGGGGAAGGGACGGACCTGGAACGTCACCCGTACGACGACGCTGGGCTGGCTGCGGGAGGAGATGCCCGCGGTCCGGATCGTGCTCGTCACCGTGACCTACGACGACGGCTCCACCGAGACCTACCAGCTGCCGGTCGTCCACTACCCCGAGCCGACCGAGCACCTGTTGCACGCCTT
>JBOGDY010000099.1:0-7516 GCA_050742955.1 Actinomycetes bacterium
GGGGTACCGTTCCAGGCGTGAACGACATCGACATGCGGGCCGGGCCGGCGTGAGTCAGTGGCCGGAGGGCTGGTCGCGCGGCGGCCGTGCCCCCGACCACCGGTCCGACGACGAGGCCACCCGCGTGATGAGCCCGGCGGGCACCCCTCGGCGGGAGTCGCGGGTGGCACCACCGCCGCCGTCACGGCGCCGCAACCGGTCCCGGCGCAGTGGCCGCGGCCGGTGGGGCCGGCGCGTCCTGATCGCGCTGCTGCTGATCGTCGCCCTGCTGCTCGGTCTGCTGCTCTACTTCTACTCCAGGGTGGAGAAGGTCGACGCCCTCAAGGACTACGACGGCCGCCCGGAGGCCACCCCCGGCCAGACCTGGCTGCTGATCGGGTCGGACAGCCGGGAGGGGCTCAGCGACGAGGAGATCAAGTCCCTGCGCCTCGGGAAGGTCGCCGGGCGCCGTACGGACACCATCATCCTGCTGCACGTGCCCGGCGGCGGCGCCCGGCCCACGATGGTCAGCATGCCGCGCGACTCGTGGGTGCCGATCCCGGGTCGCGGCCGCAACAAGCTCAACGCCGCCTACGCCTTCGGCGGCGCGCCGCTGCTCGTGCAGACCGTGGAGACGGTGACCGGCATCCAGCTCGACCACTACACCGAGATCGGCTTCGGTGGCTTCGTCGGCATGGTCGACGCGGTCGGCGGCGTCGAGCTGTGCCCGAAGCGCGACATCAAGGACCGCCGCAGCGGCCTGAACGTCCAGAAGGGCTGCCAGGAGATGGACGGGCCGACGTCGCTGGCCTACGTGCGAGCGCGCTACTCCGACCCCAAGGGCGACCTCGGACGGGTCGAGCGCCAGCAGGAGTTCCTCGGTGCGGTCTTCGAGAAGGCCGCCGGCCCGAGCACGTTCCTCAACCCGTTCCGCGTGGTCGGGCTCGGCAACGCCGGCACCAGCGCGCTGACCGTGGACGAGCGCGACGGGCCGTTCGACCTGGTGCGCTTCGCCTTCGCGATGCGGGCCGTCGCCGGTGGCGAGGCCAGGAAGGTGACCGTGCCGGTCGCGGATCCCAACTACCAGACCTCGGCGGGCTCGACGGTGCGCTGGGACCGGGAGGAGGCGCTCGCGCTGTTCCGGTCGCTGCGCGAGGAGTAGGGCTCTACTTCAGCAGCTGGCGGGCCATCACGAGGCGCTGGATCTGGTTGGTCCCCTCGTAGATCTGGGTGATCTTGGCGTCGCGCATCATCCGCTCGACGGGGTAGTCCTTGACGTAGCCGTAGCCACCGAGAACCTGCACGGCATCGGTGGTGATCTCCATCGCGACGTCCGACGCGAAGCACTTGGCCGCCGCGCCCATGAACGTCAGGTCGGCGTCGCCGCGCTCCGACTTGGCCGCAGCCGTGTAGGTGAGCTGCCGGGCGGCCTCGAGCTTCATGGCCATGTCGGCGAGCATGAACTGCAGACCCTGGAACTCCGCGATCGGCTTGCCGAACTGCTTGCGCTCCTTGGCGTAGCGCGTGGCGTGCTCGAGCGCGCCCTGCGCGATGCCGACCGCCTGCGCTGCGATCGTGACTCGCGTGTGGTCGAGCGTGCGCAGGGCGGTCTTGAAGCCGCTGCCCTCGGCACCGACCAGCCGGTCCGCAGGGATGCGGCAGCCGTCGAAGTAGAGCTCGCGGGTCGGCGACCCCTTGATGCCGAGCTTCCTCTCGGGCGCACCGAACGAGAGGCCCTGGTCGCCCTTCTCCACCACGAACGCGGATATGCCGTTGGCCCCCGCGTCGGGGTCGGTGACGGCCATCACCGTGTAGTAGTCGGACACGCCCGCGTTGGTGATCCAGCGCTTGGCGCCGTCGAGCACATAGCTGTCGCCGTCACGCACCGCACGCGTCCGCATCGCCACGGCGTCGCTGCCGGCCTCCGGCTCGGACAGCGCGTACGAGAACATCGCCTCGCCCGACGCCACCGCCGGCAGGTAGCGCTTGAGCAGGTCCTCGGACGCCGACAGCAGCAGCGGCATGGTGCCCAGCTTGTTGACCGCCGGGATCAGTGAGGTCGAGGCGCAGACCCTGGCGACCTCCTCGATGACGATGCAGGTGGCGAGCGCGTCGGCACCGGCGCCGCCGTAGTCCTCGGGGATGTGCACGGCGTGGAAGTCGGCCTGGCGCAGGGCGTCGTAGGACGCCTGCGGGAACTCGGCCGCCGCGTCGACCTCCGCCGCCAGGGGCGCGATCTTGTCGTCGCACACGCCTCGGACGGCCTCCCGGAGCATCAGATGCTCGTCGGACGGCCTGTACAGATCGAAGTCGGACACTGGATGGCCTCGGGGCTCTCGGACGGGTTCCCACGGCAGCCTACGGTGGCGCCTCCGACGGCACCTCGGGCGGTCGTGCGCCACCCACTAGCCTGGTCCGCCATGAGCCTTCGCATCACCGTCCTCGGGACCGGCTACCTCGGCGTGACGCACTCGGCGAGCATGGCCGAGCTCGGCTTCGAGGTGCTCGGCATGGACGTCGACGAGGCCAAGGTGGACGGCCTCAACGAGGGCCGGGTGCCGTTCTACGAGCCTGGCCTCGAGCCGCTGCTGCGCAAGCACGTCGAGAGCGGCCGCTTGCGGTTCACCACGTCGTACGCCGAGGTCGCGGCGTTCGGCGACGTGCACTTCCTGTGCGTCGGCACACCGCAGAAGAAGGGTGAGTACGCCGCGGACATGCGCTACGTCGACGGCGTCGTCGACGGTCTGGCGCCCCATCTCGACCGGCCTTGCTTCGTCGTGGGCAAGTCGACGGTTCCCGTCGGGACCGCCACCCGGCTGGCCGAGCGGCTGACGGCGCTCGCGCCCGCCGGCGCGGACGCCGAGCTCGCGTGGAACCCGGAGTTCCTGCGCGAGGGTTTCGCCGTCGAGGACACGCTGCGGCCCGACCGGCTGGTCGTCGGCATCCAGTCGGAGAGGGCCGAGGCGCGCCTGCGTGAGGTCTACGCGCAGGCGATCGAGCGTGGCACCCCGTTCCTGGTGACGGACTTCCCGACCGCCGAGCTGGTGAAGGTGTCGGCCAACGCGTTCCTCGCCACCAAGATCTCCTTCATCAACGCGATGGCCGAGCTGTGTGAGGCGACCGGCGCCGACGTCACCCAGCTCGCCGACGCGATCGGCCACGACGAACGCATCGGCCGCAAGTTCCTCAACGCGGGCCTCGGGTTCGGCGGCGGCTGCCTGCCCAAGGACATCCGGGCCTTCATGGCGCGTGCGGGCGAGCTCGGCGTCGACCAGGCGCTGAGCTTCCTCAAGGAGGTCGACGCGATCAACATGCGCCGCCGTGCGCACGTGGTCGACCGGGCCCGCCAGGACTGCGGCGGATCGTTCCTCGGCCGGCGCGTCGGTGTCCTCGGAGCGGCGTTCAAGCCCGACTCCGACGACGTCCGCGACTCGCCGGCGCTCAACGTCTCCGGTCAGATCCAGCTGCAGGGCGCTCAGGTGACCGTCTACGACCCGCGCAGCGTCGAGAACGCCCGCCGCCTCTTTCCGACTCTCGGCTACGCCGACTCGACCATCGAGGCGTGCGAGGGCGCTCATCTGGTGCTCCACCTCACGGAGTGGCAGGAGTTCCGCGAGATGGACCCGGCGGTGCTCGGCGAGGTAGTGGCCGAGCGACGCATCATCGACGCCCGTAACGCTCTCGACACCGAGCGGTGGCGCGCAGCCGGCTGGTCGCTGCGGGGTCTCGGGCGACCCTGAGGCGCGAGCGCTACCCCCCGCGCTGTGCGGCGGAGAGCTCGTCCATCAGCCGCTCCCAGCGCACGGCCGTGCTCGCCGGCTCGAACTGCGCCGACTTCGCCAGGGCTGCCGCACCCATCGACGTGCGCAGGGCCCGGTCCGTGATGAGCCGTTCCATCGCCGCGGCGAGCGCCCCCTCGTCCTGGTCGGGGACCAGCAGCCCGTCCGCCCCGTCACTGATGAGATCCCGGGGGCCGGTCGGGCAGTCGAAGCTGATGATCGGCAGCCCGTGGGCGATGGCCTCCAGCAGCACCATCGGGAATCCCTCGAGGCGGGAGCTCATCACGAACATCGACGACGCGGCCATCTCGTCGCCGAGCCGGGACGTGTAGCCCTTCAGCTGGATGTTCGCACCCATCCCGAGCCGATCGATCTGCTGTTGCAGCTGGCTCCTGACCGGTCCCTCCCCGAAGATCTGCAGCTGCCAGTCGGGGTGCTCGGCGGCGACCTTGGCGAAAGCCGGTACCAGTCGGTCGAACCCCTTTCGGCGGCTCAGCCGGCCCGCGGTGATGACGACCTTGCTGTCCAGCCGCGCGCTCTCCTGATCGGTCCTCGGGACCGAGTTCGGGATCGCGAGGATCCTCGTGCTGCTGCCCAGGACGGACGTGTAGTGGCGCGCGTCGCTGGGGGTGAGTGTGACGACTGCGTCCAGCCGGGGGTAGAGCGCCCGGATCGCCGCTCGCAGCTCCCTGTCGTGCGAGGCGAGGTTCATGTGCTCCTGCGCTATCCGGACGACTGACGGCCTCCCCCACCGCGCCATGGCAAGGTTGAGCATCGGTCGAGTCGCCACCAGCACGCCGTCGTCGACGGACCGGAGGAACTTCACGATCTTGTAGTCCGCCAGCAGGCTGAACTTGCCCTGCCGCACGTCATGGCTGTTCATCAGCCGGCTGGCTCGCCCCAGGGCCCAGTGCTTGGCCCAGATCCGCGAGCGCGCGACGCGCCCGGTCCTGGCGGCATCGCGGCGCTGCGCCGAGGGCGCCAGGTCGATGAGGACGCGCATCCGCACCTTCGGGCTGACCGCGTACGGCGACGACTCCTGGCTCCGGCGGTAGACGCTCACGATCTCGACCTGGTGCCGATCGGCCAGCGCGTTGGCCGTGTTGATGGTGGCCCGGACCGTGCCGCCGTGGCAGTAGGCGTTCGCGATCAAGAAGCGAATCCTCACGACCGCCAGCCTGGCACACCCGGGCTGCTCGTCACGAATGCAGCCGGAGCCGCCGGATCAGGCGCCGAAGCCGACGCCGCCGCCCGACCGCTTGCGTCGCAGCGTCTCGCCTTTCGCGCGCGCCTGCTCCCCCAGGTCGCGCTGGAAGTCGACCATCTTCGCCAGCAGCGCAGGGTCGGAGGCGGCGAGGATCCGGACGGCGAGCAGGCCCGCGTTGCGGGCGCCGCCGACCGAGACGGTCGCCACCGGGACGCCGCCAGGCATCTGCACGATGGACAGCAGCGAGTCGATGCCGTCCAGGTGCTCCAGCGGCACCGGGACGCCGATGACGGGCAGCGGGGTCACCGACGCCAGCATGCCCGGCAGGTGGGCAGCCCCGCCCGCACCGGCGACGAGGACCCGCAACCCACGGCCGGCCGCCTGCTCGCCGTAGTCCAGCATCGCCCGGGGCATGCGGTGGGCGGACATCACGTCGACCTCGTGGGCGATGCCGAACTCGTCGAGCGCGGTGGCGGCGGCCTCCATCACGGGCCAGTCGGAGTCGCTGCCCATGACGATGCCGACGAGTGGCTCAGCCATCGATGTCTCCTCGCAGGAAGGCGGCCGCGTGCCCGGCCCGGGACCTTACGTCCCGAGCCTGGCCCCCGGGGACCGTGACGTGACCCACCTTCCGCCCAGGGCGAACCTCTTTGCCGTACATGTGGATGTGCGCGCCCGGGTCGTGCGCCATGCAGTGCAGGTAGCCGGCGTACATGTCCTCGATCTCGCCGCCGAGCACGTTGGCCATCGCGACGTGCGGCGCGGTCATCCCGGTGTCGCCGAGCGGAAGGTCCAGCACAGCACGGAGGTGCTGCTCGAACTGGCTCGTGCGCGAACCCTCGATCGTCCAGTGGCCGCTGTTGTGCGGTCGCATCGCGAGCTCGTTGACCAGCACGCCGTCGTCGGTGTCGAACATCTCGACCGCAAGGACCCCGGTCACGTCGAGACCTTCCGCGACGCACAGGGCCGCCCGCTGCGCCGCGAGCGCGTGGCCCTCACTGATGTCGGCGGGCGCCAGCACCTCGCGACAGATGCCGTCGACCTGGACCGTCTCGACGACCGGGTAGACCGCCGCCTGACCGTGCGGGCTCCTCGCCACCAGCACTGCAAGCTCCCGGCGGAACGCCACCCGCTCCTCCGCCAGCAACGGACCGCCCCGGGACAGCCAGCCGGATGCCGCGGCGGCGTCGTCGACGACGAGGACCCCCTTGCCGTCGTAACCACCCCTCGGCGTCTTGAGGACGATCGGCCAGCCCACCGCGTCACCGAAGGCAGACACCTCGTCGAGGTCGGCGACGAGGCTCCACCGCGGGCACGGGACGTCGAGCTCGGTCAGGCGGGAGCGCATGACGCCCTTGTCCTGCGCGTGCTCGAGCGCGTCCGGGCCCGGCCGGACGACCACCCCCTCGGCCTGCAGCTCGCGCAGGTGGCCGGTGGGCACGTGCTCATGGTCGAACGTGAGGATGTCGCAGCCCTTGGCGAAGCGACGCAGCGCGTCGAGGTCCCGCTCGTCGCCCGTCTCGACGTCACGGACGACGAGGGCGGCACTGTCACCGGCGTCCCGGGCGAGCACGCGCAGGGTGACGCCGAGGCCGATGGCAGCCGGCGCCATCATGCGCGCCAGCTGACCGCCGCCGACCACGCCGACCACCGGGAACCCCACGACGGCGAGCCTAGTGGGGCGTCGTCAGAGGCCCAGCTCGCGGGCGATGAGGATGCGCTGCACCTCGGACGTGCCCTCACCGATCTCGAGCACCTTGGAGTCGCGCCACATCCGGGCGACGGGGAACTCGTTCATGAAGCCGTAGCCGCCGTGGATCTGGGTCGCCTCGCGAGCGTTGGCCACCGCGCTCTCCGAGCTGTAGAGCTTGGCGATCGCGGCCTGCTTCTTGAACGGCTCGCCGCGCAGCATCCGGCCGGCTGCGTCGTAGTAGGCGAGCCGCGCGGTGTGGGCGCGCATCTCCATGTCGGCGAGCTTGAACTGCACCGCCTGGTTGGCCCCGATCGGGCGGCCGAACGCCTCGCGCTCGCGCGCGTAGCGCACCGACTCGTCGACGCAGCCCTGGGCCAGGCCGACGCCGAGCGCGGCGATCGCGATGCGGCCCTCGTCGAGGATCGACAGGAACTGCGCGTAGCCGCGGCCCCGCCCACCGAGCAGGTTCGCGGCCGGGACCCGGCAGTCCGAGAAGGACAGCTCACGGGTGTCGGACGCGTTCCACCCGACCTTGGAGTACTTCTTCGACACCGTGAAGCCGGGGGTGCCCGCCGGGACGATGATCGTCGAGATCTCCTTGCGCCCACCGGCCTCCTCCCCCGTCACCGCCGTGACCGTCACGAGGCTGGTGACGTCGGTGCCACCGTTGGTGATGAAGGCCTTGGTGCCGTTGATGACCCACTCGTCGCCGTCGAGGCGCGCCGTCGTCCGGGTCGCTCCGGCGTCTGACCCACCGCCCGGCTCGGTGAGCCCGAACGCGCCGATCGCCTCGCCCCGGCACAGCCTCGGCAGCCATTCGCGCTTCTGCTCCTCGGTGCCGAACCGGAACACCGGCAT
>JBOGDY010000100.1:0-7471 GCA_050742955.1 Actinomycetes bacterium
CGACTACGGCATCGTGCAGGAGTACACCGGCCACGGGATCGGCTCGGAGATGCACCAGGCGCCGCACGTCCCCAACTTCGGCCGGCCCGGTCGGGGGGCCAAGCTGGAGAGAGGCCTCGCGCTCGCCGTCGAGCCGATGCTGAACCTGGGCTCACGGCACACCCGGGTCCTCGACGACGACTGGACGGTCGTGACGGCCGACGGCAGCCGGTCGGCGCACTTCGAGCACACCTTCACCCTCACCGAGGACGGTCCCTGGGTGCTCACCGCCCTCGACGGCGGCGCCGCCAAGCTCGCCGAGCTCCGCGTCGCCACCCCCTGACCCACCCTCCCCCGTCCCTCCTCCCTCCCTCCGCGTTGATCATGCGCAAGTGGTCGCGGGTGGTCGTCCCCGCAGGTCAGAGCCGCCATCCCGGGCGTTGATCATGCGCAAGTGGTCGGAGTAGGCCGCCGCCGGGCGGGCTGCGGCGCCGGCGCCCTGCCCCGGGAAGCCCGGCTCGGTCGTGCGTCCGCTCTCGGGGGGGTGACCACTTGCGCATGATCAACAGGGAGATAGGCGGCGCTGACCTGCGGGGCTTCTCTGCCGCGACCACTTGCGCATGATCAACTCCTGGAAGGGGGGGGCGGGGTGGGGTTGGGGGTGGGTGCTGGGTTCGCATTTCGGACCGGGCGTGTCGTAGACTCTCTCGCTGGCCCACGAGCGTCCGTTCAACCGGCTGCTCAGCATCTCGGTCACGCATGCCCCGCGGCTGGCTCGGCAGGCGTGACCACCGTCACGGGTGGGCCGGTCCGACTCGCGTGCGCATGCCGTGCTCGCGCGTGGCCGGGAGGACATATCGACCAGACTGATTGCGGAGGACATGGCCAAGAAGGACGGGGTCATCGAGATCGAGGGCACCGTGGTAGAGGCCCTCCCGAACGCGTTCTTCCGGGTCGAGCTGACCAACGGGCACAAGGTCCTCGCCCACATCAGCGGGAAGATGCGCCAGCACTACATCAGGATCCTCCCCGAGGACCGCGTGGTGGTGGAGCTGTCGCCCTACGACCTCAACCGGGGTCGGATCGTCTACCGCTACAAGTAAGCCAGTTCACCCCGACGAAGCAGGGCTGCGTACACACCGATGAAGGTCAAGCCGAGCGTCAAGAAGATCTGTGACAAGTGCAAGGTGATCCGCCGTCACGGCCGGGTCATGGTGATCTGCGACAACGCACGCCACAAGCAGCGTCAGGGCTGATCGCACAAAAGAGCAGCACGCCGCACCTCACCGCCGCCGAAGGCGGTGAGCACCCCCGGGCCAGGCCGGGGCTCCACCCGGGCGGGTGGGGGAGCGGGGTGCAGGACCTGGCCCGAAGAAGGAGAACCGCCCAGATGGCACGCCTCGTCGGCGTCGACCTCCCCCGCGAGAAGCGGGTCGAGGTCGCCCTGACCTACATCTACGGCATGGGTCGCGGCCGGTCGCTGGAGACCCTCAAGAACACCGGAGTGGCTCCTGACATCCGGGTGCGCGACCTCGGTGACGACGACCTGGTCAAGCTCCGCGACTGGATCGAGACCAACTACCGGATCGAGGGCGACCTGCGCCGCGAGGTGCAGGCCGACATCCGGCGCAAGGTCGAGATCGGTTGCTACGCGGGCATCCGTCACCGACGCGGGCTGCCCGTCCGCGGCCAGCGCACGCACACCAACGCACGCACCCGCAAGGGCCCACGCAAGACGGTCGCCGGCAAGAAGAAGGTCGGCAAGAAGTAAGTCCGTACGTCGGGACGCCCCGCGTAGGGACCGACGACCTCCAGCCAACCCAGGAGTTTTCAGCAGATGCCTCCGAAGAGCCGCCAGGCACCGGGCGCCAAGAAGGTGCGCCGCAAGGAGAAGAAGAACGTGGCCCACGGCCACGCTCACATCAAGAGCACGTTCAACAACACCATCGTCTCGATCACCGACCCGCTGGGGAACGTGATCGCGTGGGCGTCCGCCGGCCACGTCGGCTTCAAGGGCTCCCGCAAGTCCACCCCGTTCGCCGCGCAGATGGCCGCCGAGAACGCCGCGCGTCGGGCCCAGGAGCACGGCATGCGCAAGGTCGACGTCTTCGTGAAGGGCCCGGGCTCGGGCCGTGAGACCGCGATCCGTTCCCTGCAGGCCGCCGGTCTCGAAGTTGGCACCATCCAGGACGTGACGCCGGTCCCGCACAACGGCTGCCGTCCGCCCAAGCGTCGGAGGGTTTGATCAGTCATGGCTCGTTACACCGGTGCGGACTGCAAGCGCTGCCGCCGCGAGAAGATGAAGCTGTTCCTCAAGGGCGCCAAGTGCGAGTCGCCGAAGTGCCCGATCGAGATCCGGCCCTACCCCCCGGGTGAGCACGGCCGCGGCCGCTCCAAGGACAGCGAGTACCTCCTGCAGCTGCGGGAGAAGCAGAAGGCGACCCGCATCTACGGCGTCCTGGAGAAGCAGTTCCGGGGCTACTACGACGAGGCCAACCGCAAGCAGGGCAAGACCGGCGAGAACCTGCTGCGCATCCTCGAGAGCCGCCTGGACAACGTGGTCTACCGCGCCGGCTTCGCGAAGAGCCGTGACATGGCCCGCCAGCTGGTCCGGCACGGGCACATCGTGGTCAACGGCCACAAGGTCGACATCCCGTCGTACCGGGTGTCGGACAACGACATCGTCGAGGTTCGGTCCAGCTCTCTCGAGCTGACGCCGTTCATCGTGGCTCGCGCCGAGGTCGGCGAGCGCCCGGTGCCGGCCTGGCTCGAGGTCATCCCGAACCGCATGCGCATCCTGGTCCACTCGCTCCCGGCCCGGCAGGTCATCGACACACCGGTCCAGGAGCAGCTGATCGTCGAGCTCTACAGCAAGTAGCCAGCAGGACCCGCAGTACCCGAGGGCGTTCATATAGCGGTACGCCCCTGACAGGAAGGCACCACCGTGCTGATCGCACAGCGCCCCACCCTCACCGAAGACGTCGTCGACGACTTCCGGTCCCGGTTCGTCATCGAGCCGCTCGAGCCCGGATTCGGCTACACGCTGGGCAACTCGCTCCGGCGTACCCTGCTCTCCTCCATCCCCGGTGCCTCGGTCACGAGCATCCGGGTGGACGGCGTCCTGCACGAGTTCACCACCGTGCCCGGCGTGAAGGAGGACGTCACCGAGATCATCCTCAACATCAAGGAGCTCGTCGTGAGCTCCGAGGTGGACGAGCCGGTCGTGATGTACCTGCGCAAGCAGGGTCCCGGTGAGGTGACCGCGGCCGACATCGCGCCGCCGGCCGGTGTCGAGGTGCACAACCCCGACCTGCACTTGGCGACGCTCAACGGCAAGGGCAAGCTCGAGATGGAGCTCACCGTCGAGCGCGGCCGCGGCTACGTCTCCGCGGTGCAGAACAAGCAGGTCGGCCAGGAGATCGGCCGCGTGCCGATCGACTCGATCTACTCCCCGGTGCTCAAGGTGACCTACAAGGTGGAGGCCACCCGCGTCGAGCAGCGCACCGACTTCGACAAGCTCGTCGTCGACGTCGAGACCAAGCGGTCGATGCGGCCGCGCGACGCGATGGCGTCGGCCGGCAAGACCCTGACCGAGCTGTTCGGCCTGGCCCGCGAGCTCAACGTCGAGGCCGAGGGCATCGACATGGGTCCGTCGCCGACGGACGCCGCGCTCGCCGCCGACCTGGCCCTACCGGTCGAGGACCTCGAGCTCACGGTCCGGTCCTACAACTGCCTCAAGCGTGAGGGCATCCACACCGTGGGGGAGCTCGTCTCGCGCAGCGAGGCCGACCTGCTCGACATCCGCAACTTCGGCGCCAAGTCGATCGACGAGGTCAAGGCCAAGCTGGTCTCGATGGGGCTGGCGCTCAAGGACAGCCCGCCCGGGTTCGACCCGAGCACGGCCGTGGACAGCTACGGCGCCGACGATGACACGGCGTACGTCGAGGACGAGCAGTACTGAGCACCGGCTGACCGGCCCGACGACTACCTGACGGAGAGCGACGACCATGCCCACCCCCACCAAGGGCCCTCGTCTGGGCGGCGGCCCGGCGCACGAGCGGCTGATGCTCGCGAACCTCGCCACGGCGTTGTTCGAGCACGGCCGGATCACCACCACCGAGGCCAAGGCCAAGCGCCTGCGCCCGCTGGCCGAGCGGATGATCACCTTCGCCAAGCGTGGCGACCTGCACGCCCGTCGCCGGGTGCTGACGGTCGTGCGTGACAAGGGCGTCGTGCACGAGCTGTTCACCGAGATCGGCCCGCGCTACGAGAGCCGCAACGGCGGCTACACCCGCATCGTCAAGATCGGGCCGCGCAAGGGCGACAACGCCCCGATGGCCGTGATCGAGCTGGTCGAGGCGCTGACCGCCAAGGCGGAGACCGTCAGGGAGGCCGAGGGCGCCACCAAGCGCACGGCCAAGAAGTCGGCCAAGAAGACAGGCGGGGCCAAGGCCGCGAAGGTGGCAGCCGCGGCCGAGGCCGCCGGGGA
This sequence comes from Actinomycetes bacterium, assembly GCA_050742955.1. Lineage (GTDB taxonomy): Bacteria > Actinomycetota > Actinomycetes > JACCUZ01 > JACCUZ01 > CAWIXB01. Next base: position 4,469 of record JBOGDY010000100.1, read on the forward strand.
GGCGGCGCAGGAGGCCGCCGACGACGCGGCCGAGGGTGACGTGGAGGGCGCCGAGGCAGCGGCCGCCGACGCCCGGGCCGCCGCCGACGACGCCGCGAAGACCGCCGGGACGTCGGAGGACGACGCACTGGCCGAGAAGGCCGGCGAGGCCGAGGCCTTCGCCGACCTCGCCGAGGACGCCGCCGAGGACGCGGAGAAGACGGCCCGCAAGGACGAGTCCTGACCGACCCGCTCGACCGGGTGGACGAGCCCGCCACCCCCGCCACCGGGGAGGGCGGGCTCGTCCGCGTCCGGCTCGACCTCGGCTACGACGGCACGGCGTTCGCCGGGTGGGCCGCTCAGCCCGGCCTGCGGACCGTGCAGGGCGTCCTCGAGTCGGCGCTGTCGACGGTGCTCCGCCTCGACGGGCTCCGGGCCACGTGCGCCGGCCGGACCGACGCGGGCGTCCACGCCCACGGTCAGGTCGCGCACCTGGACCTGCCGCCGGATGTCTTCGACGCGCACGGCTCGATGCTGCTGCGCCGGCTGGCCGGACTGCTCCCACCGGACCTCCGCGTGTTCCGCGTCGCCCGGGCCGCGGCCGGCTTCGACGCCCGGTTCTCCGCGCTGTCGCGGCGCTACGCCTACCGGGTGTGCGACGCGCCCGCCGGTGTGGACCCGCTGCGCCGCCACGACGTGCTGTGGCACCACCGGCCGTTGGACCTCGCGGCGATGGGCGCCGCCGCCGCGGACCTCGTCGGTGAGCATGACTTCGCGGCCTACTGCCGCCGACGCGAGGGGGCCACGACGGTCCGCACGCTGGGCCGCCTGTCCTGGACCCGGGACGGCGGCGGACTCGCGGTGGCGACCGTGGAGGCCGACGCGTTCTGCCACAACATGGTGCGGTCCCTGGTGGGGGCGCTGCTCGCCGTGGGTGACGGGCGACGCGACGTCGGCTGGCCGGCGCAGGTACTGGCCGGGCGCAAGCGGCTGCCGGACGTGCACGTGGCGGCGCCGCACGGCCTGACGCTCGAGGAGGTCCGCTACCCGCCCGACGCCCAGCTCGCGGCGCGGGCGGCCGCCACCCGGCGTACCCGCGAGGTGCCGACGTGACCCGAGAGGAGCTGCTGGTCGCACTGGCCGCACGGATCCTCGCCCTCGGCGAGGACCGGCCCCGCCGGGTCGCGCTGGACGGCATGTCCTGCGTGGGCAAGACGACGCTCGCCGCCGAGCTCTCGACCGTGGTGGCGGGGGCTGGGCGGCCGGTCCTGCCGGTGTCCTACGACGACTTCCACCACGGACGCGGGGTGCGCCACCGCCGCGGGCGGATGTCGGCGGAGGGTTACCTCGAGGACTCGTACGACGCGGCGGCGCTGCGCCGGCTCCTCCTCGACCCGCTGGCGGCCGGGACCCGCACCGTGCGGACGGCCGCCTACGACCTGGCCGCCGACGAGCCCGTCACGCGCGACGCCGTCGACGTGCCCGAGGACGCGGTCGTCGTCGTCGAGGGAGAGTTCCTGCTGGACCGGACCCTCGCCGACGCGTGGGACCTGGCGCTGCTCCTGATCGCCGACCCCGCCGCGGTCCTCGCGCGGGCCCTCGAGCGGGACGCCGACCTCGGCACGCCGGAGCAGGTCCGCGAGCTCTACCTGCGGCGATACCTCGGCGCCTGGTCCCTGCACGAGGAGCGCAACGACCCCTGGAGCCGCGCCGACGTCGTCGTCGACCTCAGCGACCCGGACCGGCCGCGCCTGCTGGGCTGAGCGAAGTCGCTCGCGTCACCGGCCGCGAGGAGCCAGACTCGTACGACGTGGGCCACGTCGACGTCAACGGCATCAGCTTCTTCCTGCCGGACGGGCGCATCCTGCTGCGCGACGTGGCCTTCCGGGTCGGCGACGGGGCGAAGGTCGCCCTCGTCGGCGCCAACGGGGCCGGCAAGACCACCCTGCTCAGGCTGGTGGTCGGCGACCTCGACCCAGAGGACGGCTCGGTCTCGCGCTCCGGCGGACTCGGGGTGATGCGCCAGTTCGTCGGCTCGGTGCGGGACGAGTCGACCGTGCGCGACCTGCTGGTGTCCGTCGCGCCACCGGCGGTACGGCTGGCGGCAGCCGGCCTGGACCGGGCCGAGCTGGCCATGATGGAGCACGACGACGAGCGGACCCAGATGCGCTACGCCCAGGCCCTCGCCGACTGGGCGGACGCGGGCGGCTACGACGCCGAGGTGCTGTGGGACACCTGCACGGTCGCGGCCCTGGGCGTCCCCTTCGAGCGGGCACAGTGGCGCGACGTCGGCAGCCTCTCCGGCGGGGAGCAGAAACGCCTGGTGCTGGAGGCGCTGCTGCGCGGCCCGGACGACGTCCTGATGCTCGACGAGCCCGACAACTACCTCGACGTTCCCGGCAAGCGCTGGCTCGAGCAGTCCCTGCGCGACTCACCCAAGACGGTGCTCTTCGTGTCGCATGACCGCGAGCTCCTGGCCCACACCGCGACGCGTGTCGTGACCGTCGAGCTCGGCGCCGCCGGCAACACCGTGTGGACGCACGGCGGCGGCTTCTCGACCTACCACGAGGCCCGCCGCGACCGCTTCGCCCGGCTCGAGGAGCTGCGACGCCGCTGGGACGAGGAGCGCGCCAAGCTCAAGGCCCTGGTGCTGATGTACAAGCAGAAGGCGGCCTACAACGACGGCATGGCCAGCCGCTACCAGGCGGCCCAGACCCGGCTGCGGATGTTCGAGGACGCCGGCCCGCCGCAGGCCACGCCGCGGGAGCAGGACGTCCGCATGCGGCTGCGCGGCGCCCGCACCGGCAAGCGGGCCGTCGTCTGCGAGGGGCTGGAGCTGACCGGCCTCATGCGCCCCTTCGACCTGGAGGTCTGGTACGGCGACCGGGTGGCGGTCCTCGGGTCCAACGGGTCGGGAAAGTCGCACTTCCTGAGGCTGCTGGCGGCCGGTGGCAGCGACCCTGACGTCGAGCACCGACCTGTCGACGACGCCCACATCAGCACCGTCACGCACACCGGTGCCGC
>JBOGDY010000101.1:0-7462 GCA_050742955.1 Actinomycetes bacterium
GCCTCCCATCCGGACTCTCACCGTCGGTCCCGGAGTTCCACCGGGTCAACCGGCCGATGGCCTCGGCCGGGTCGCGGACTGTCACCGCCGGTTCGGAATTGCACCGACCCCGGAGCACGCGTTGCTGGTTCACCGACCAGTCTGCCACGCCGTCGCCCCCTCGGCGTCCCCGGCTCCTGCCGCGAAGCTGCGGACCTCAAGGGCGTTCGTCGCCCTCCGGCTCCGCAGCTTCACCGGGACCGCAGCGCCTTGGGATGAGACCGTGGAACTGGCCGCCTACATCAGCACCGTGACCGGCATGGTCACGGTCTTCCTCGGCGCCTTCTACTTTCTCACCGGCCAGGTGGGCTCGCGCATCGACCGTCTCGACGTGAAGGTCGATCGCATTCATGACTCCGTCGCGGAGATGGGTTCACGCATCACCGCGCTGGAGCACCGCGACAAGGAGTGAGCGGTCGCTAGCCGCCGCCCCACCAGGCCGAGCGGGTGGCGCGCACCGCCTGGTCCCGCAGCCGCTCGACCACGGCCGCCGGGTCGTCGGCGCCGTAGACCGCCGAGCCGGCCACGAACACGTCCGCGCCCGCGTCGGCGCACCGCTCGATCGTCTCCGCGGAGACGCCCCCGTCGACCTGCAGCCACAGGTCGAGGTCGCGCCCCTTGATCAGCTCCCGCGCCCGCCGCACCTTCGGCAGCACCACGTCGAGGAACGGCTGGCCACCGAAACCGGGCTCCACGGTCATCACCAGCAGCATGTCCAGCTCGCCCAGCAGGTCCGCGTAGGGCTCGACCGGGGTCGCGGGCTTGAGCGCCATGCCGGCGCGGGCCCCCAGCCGCCGTAGCTCACGGGCCAGCCGCAGAGGGGCCGCCGACGCCTCGACGTGGAACGTGACGCTGCGCGCCCCCGCCTCCGCGTAGCCCGGTGCCCACCGGTCGACGTCGGCGATCATCAGGTGAGCGTCGACCGGCAGGTCGCTGACCTCGACGATGCGCTCGACGACCGGCAGACCGATCGTGAGGTTGGGCACGAAGTGGTTGTCCATCACGTCGACGTGCACCCAGTCGGCGGCCGGCGCGATCCGCGCCACCTCGCCGGCCAGGTCGGTGAAGTCGGCCGAGAGGATGCTCGGGGTGATCTGGACGCCCACGGCGCGCGAGTCTAGTTGGCCGGCTTGCGCAACAACGACAGGTACATCGCGTCGGTGCCGTGCCGGTGCGGCCACAGCTGCACGTCGGGCCCGTCGCCGAGGTCGGGAACGCCGGGCAGCAGCGGGCGCGCGTCGACCCGATCCGCGGCCCGGCCCCGCCGGAGCACGTCCTCGACGACGGTCCGTGTCTCGGCGAGGTGCGGCGAGCAGGTGACGTAGGCGACGACACCCCCGGGCCGCGCGGCGTCGAGGGCGCTGCCCAGCAGCTCCCGCTGCAACGCCGCCAGCGTGGCCACGTCGGCCGGTCCGCGCCGCCACCGGGACTCGGGCCGGCGCCGCAGCGCGCCCAGCCCGGTGCAGGGCGCGTCGAGCATGACCCGGTCGAAGGCACCCGTGCGCCAGGCCGCCTCGCGGCCGTCCGCGACGACCACGTCCGCGTCGGCGCCACACGTGCGCCGCACCAGCTCGGCCCGGTGCGGCGCCAGCTCGGCAGCGAGCAGCCGCCCGCCACGCGACCGGGCGAGCGCGCCCAGCAGGGCTGCCTTCCCGCCCGGGCCGGCGCACAGGTCCAGCCAGCGACGGTCCGGCCCGTCCGACGGAGCCGCCGCCAGGGCCATCGCGACCAGCTGGCTGCCCTCGTCCTGGACCCCGGCTCGCCCCTCTCGGACCGCCGCCAGTGTGCCGGGGTCACCTCCCGGCAGGACGGCGGCGAACGGCGACCAGCGGCCCGGCTCGGCGCCGGCCGCCAGCAGCTCGGCGACCTCGGCCCGGCCCGGCCGGGCCACCAGGCTGACCGCGGGCGCGACGTTGTCGGCTGCCAGCAGCTCGGCGGTCTCGGTGAGCGAGCCGCCGAGGGCGTCGCGGAACGCCGAGATCACCCAGCGGGGGTGCGAGTGCGCGACGGCGAGGTGCCCCATCGGGTCTTCGTCGTACGCCGGTGCCACGTCCGCCAGCCACGCCGCGAGGTCGCGCCCGGCCACCCGGCGCAGCACCGCGTTGACGAACGTGGCCCGGCCCTCGCCGGCCACGGCCCGCGCCAGCTCGACTGTCGCGCCCACCGCCGCGTGCGACGGCACCCGCATCGCCAGCAGCTGGTGGGCGCCGAGCCGGAGCAGGTCGAGCACCGGAGGGTCGACGCGGTCCAGCGGGCGGTCGACGCAGGCGCCGAGCACCGCGTCGTAGGTCCCTCGGCCGCGCAGCGTGCCGTAGCCGAGCTCGGTGGCGAACGCGGCGTCCCGCCCGTGCAGGCCCTGCCTGTGCAGCAGCTCGGGAAGCGCGAGGTTGGCGTAGGCGTCCCGCTCGGCCACCGCCCGCAGCAGGTCGAAAGCTGCGCGGCGGGGCGCGTCGGGCCGGGGCCGACGGCGGGGCGGGGGCACCTAGGCGAGCCGTTCGCCGTCGGCGTCGCGCAGGCCGCGGGCCCACGCGTCGGCAGGCATCGGCCGTCTCCCCGGGGGGCGCACCTCGCCGAGCTCGACCGCACCGGCCCCGCAGCCCACCAGCACCCGCGCCCGTTCGACCCGCAGCGACCCAGGGCCGAGGTGAGCACCGTCGACGTCCAGCGCCGGGCGTACCGGCCCCAGCCGCAGCCGGTCGCCACGGAACGTGGTCCAGGCGCCGGGCACCGGGGTGCAGGCGCGGACCAGGCGGTCCACGCGCAGGGCCGGGGCGCTCCAGTCGACCCTGGCGTCGTCGGTGGTCAGCTTGGGGGCGTGCGAGACCCCCTCGGACTGCTGCGGCACGGCGTCGACCTCCCCGCGCTCCAGTGCGTCCAGGGTGGCGACCAGCAGGCCGGCGCCGGCCCGGGCCAGCCGGTCGAGCAGGTCACCGCTGGTGTCGGTGGGACGGACGGTCTCGGTGAGCACGCCGTAGACGGGACCGGTGTCCAGACCCTCCTCGAGCCGGAACGCGGTCGCCCCTGTCACGTCGTCGCCGTGCAGCAGCGCGTGCTGGACCGGGGCCGCCCCGCGCCAGGCCGGCAGCAGGGAGAAGTGCAGGTTGACCCAGCCGTACGGCGGTATCTCCAGCGCCCCGGGCGGCACCAAGGCCCCGTAGGCGACCACCGGGGCGCAGTCGGGGGCCAGCCCCCGCAGCCGGTCCAGGAACTGGGGGTCGCCGACCCGCTCGGGCTTGAGCAGCTCGACGCCGGCCTCCTCGGCCCGGGCCGCGACCGGTGAGCCGGTGAGCCGGCGGCCGCGTCCGGCCGGCGCGTCCGGGCGGGTGACGACGGCGACCACCTGGTGCGAGGACCCGAGCAGCGCGTCGAGGGCGGGCACCGCCGCGTCGGGCGTCCCGGCGAACACCAGCCTCACGCTGGGCTCCGGCTCAGAGCGCGCGGCCGTTCATGGCGTGCGGGGAGACCTTGACCTGGGGCGGGGGCTCCCCGGACCAGTCCGCCTCCCGGATGGCCCGCAGCGCCAGCTTGCGCTGCTCGCGGTCGAGCCGGTCGATGAACAGGATGCCGTCCAGGTGGTCGGTCTCGTGCTGGACGCAGCGCGCCAGCAGGTCGCTGCCCTCGACGGTGACCGGCTCGCCGTGCATGTTCAGGCCCTTGGCCACGACCCGCATCGCGCGCCGGGTCGGGTAGGCCAGCCCAGGGAAGGACAAGCAGCCCTCCTCCTCCTCCTGCTCCTCGTCGGACAGGTCGAGGGTCGGGTTGACCAGATGGCCCACCTCGTCCTCGACGTGGTAGGTGAACACCCGCAGCCCGACCCCGATCTGGGGGGCCGCCAGCCCGACGCCCGGTGCCTCGAGCATGGTCTCTGCCAGGTCCTTGACGAGGGTGCGCAGCTCCTTGTCGAAGTCGCGCACCGGGTCGGCGGGCGTGCGCAGGACCGGGTCGCCGAAGAGCCGGATGGGCTGGACGGGCACGGGCTACTCCTCGCGGGACTCGGGCGGCGGCGCCGGCACGGCGGCACAGTCGGTTGCCAGTCTACGAAGTCCCGGCCCGAGGTCTTCCCCATCGGCGCCCGATGTGGTCGTGTCAGTGGCATGGAGCACATCGTCGACCCGCGGATCGAGGAGTACGTCGTGGCGCACTCCAGCCCCGAGCCGCCCCGCCTGGCCGCGCTCGCCGAGGAGACGCGCACCTCGACCAGCGCACCGGGGATGATGGTCGGGCCGGTCGAGGGCCGGCTGCTGGCGTCGGTCGTGGCGATGCTGCGCCCACGGCTGGTCCTTGAGGTCGGCACGTTCACCGGCTACTCGGCGCTGTCGATGGCCGAGACGCTGCCGCCTGGCGGCCGCATCATCACCTGCGACGTCAGCGAGCAGCACGTGGCCATCGCCCGGCGGCACGTCGAGGCATCGCCGTACGCCGACCGCATCGACATCCGCCTCGGCCCGGCGGAGCAGACGATCGCAACCCTGGACGGGCCGTTCGACCTGGTGTTCCTCGACGCGGACAAGACCGGCTACCTGGGCTACTTCGAGGCGGTGCTGCCCAAGCTGTCCCCGCACGGGGTGATCGCGGTGGACAACACGCTGTGGAGCGGGCGGGTCCTCGAGGGTGTTCCTGGCGACGCGGACGCTGACGCCGACGACCCGGACACCAGGGCGATCCGCGACTTCAACCGGCACGTGGCCGCCGACGACCGGGTCGAGTGCGTGGTGCTGACGGTGCGCGACGGCCTGACCCTCATCCGGCGGCGGGGCTGACCCGTGGCGACCCGGCGCGCCCGCTGGCTGGCGCCGGTGGTGGCCGCGCTCTCGGCGGTCACCGTGGTCGCGGGTCTGTCCTTGCTCACCGACGGGCCGCGCGGCGGGGGTGGGGACGACCGGTCCGGCCCCCGGCTCGTCTTCCCCCCGACTCCCGACTCGACCCTGGTGGCCCTGCCACGGCCCCGGCCGGTCACCGACGCTGCTTTGGCGCGACTGCTCGCGGGGTGTGCCCGGGATCTCGCGGTGGACACGCCGCTCCGCCCGAGCGTGTCGTTGCGCGCCGCGGCCGGCGACCTGGTGGTCGCACGGAGCGGCGACCGGGTCCTGCTGTGCTCCGACACCGGCGGCGACCCGGTCGCGGGCACGCCGTTGAAGATGCTGGCGGGCCCGGCGACGCCGGGGCAGCCGTTCCGGACGGTCGACGACGGCGGCGGGTGGGACGGGCGGGTCTGGTCGGCGGTGCTGCGGGTGCACGGCTCGGTGGCGCACGCCACGGTCTCGGTCGACGGCGGACCGCAGGCACCGGTCGCGATCGGGTCCGACGGGTTCGCCCTCGCCGCGGCCGTCTCCGGTCACTCAGTGCACGCGCAGGAGCCCCTCGACCACGGCCATGACCGCTACGCCGGCTACGCCACCCCGCAGGTCACGGTGACCGCCTACGGGCCGGGCGGCGAGGTCGTGTCGCGGCAGACCCGGGCGCTCGGCTACTTCGGCTCGGACCGCTGCCCCGGTCAGGGCGGTCCCTGCGGGGAGGCCGAGCTGACGGGCTGAGCCCTGCTCACGGTGCCGCGAGGACTCCGCGGGCGGTGAGGTCGGCCCGCAGTGCCCCCGGGCTGGTGAACAGGACCGACTGCAGCCCGGCCGCCGCGGCCGCCTCGACGTTGGCGGGCACGTCGTCGACGAAGAGCGTTCGCGCCGGGTCGAGGTCGAAGCGCTCGACGAGGACCGCGAAGATGCGGGGGTCGGGTTTGGCCACCTCCTCCTCCCCCGAGACCAGGATGCCGTCGAACAGCTCGAGGAACCCGAATCGCGCCCGGGCGTGGCCGAAGGTCTCGGCCGACCAGTTGGTGAGCGCGAGCAGGGGCGTCCCGGCGGCGTGCAGCTCGCGCAGGATCTCCACGGTGCCCTCGATCGGGCCCACGAGGGTCTCGGCGAACCGGCTCGGGTAGGCCGCGATCAGCTCACGCCGGTGCGGGTGGCGGGCCGCGAGCACCTCGACCGCCTCGGCCCACGGCCGGCTGCTCGCGTCCTGGGCGTGGTTCCACTCCCGGAAGCCGATCTCCTCGAGGAAGTCGTCGACCTCGTCCTCGGGCATCAGCCGGCGGTAGAGGTGGCGCGGGTCCCAGTCGATGAGCACCCCGCCGAGGTCGAGTACGACGGTGCGCGCCGTCATGCGGGTGCTCATGCGATCTCCAGGGGGTCGACCTGCACCCGCAGGCCCCCCGGCTCCTTGTGCGCGCTGCGGACCCCGGCGGCGGCTCGCAGCGCGGCCGCCAGGTCACGGGCCACCGACCGGGGCACCCGCACGAGCAGCCGCTGGGACGCGTCGTCGCCGGACACGGGCACCGGACCGAGCACCTCGGCCGGCTCGGGCAGCCGGGCCACCTCGAGGAACCGCCGCAACGGGTCGGCGGCGCCGGTGAGCGAGGCCATGCTGGCCGCCGGCGGCAGCCGCAGGGCCCGGCGGTCGGCGAGCTCGCGCTCCGCGAAGGTCGTCGGGTCCCAGCGCACCAGGGCCTGGACGGCGGGGGCGCCCGGCTCGGCCAGGAGGACCACCTGTCCCTGCCGGTCGGCGGGCCGGACCAGCGCCGCGGCGGTGAGCCACCGGCGCAGCGCCTCCTCCGAGGCCCGTAGGTCAGGCCGGGTGAGCAGCGCCCAGCCGTCGAGCAGGACCGCGGCGGCGTAGCCGCCCTCGGCAACCGGCTCGGCGCCGGGCGTGGCGACGACCAGCGCCGGGTCGGGCCCGACGGCGTCGAGGACGGTCCGCCCACCCGACGTCAGGACCGTGGCCCGGGGAAAGGCCCGGCCCAGCTCGTCGGCGGTGCGCCGGGCCCCGACCACGCGCGCCCGCGTGGCACCCGCGTCGCAGTGCGGACACCGCCACGCGGTCGCGAGAGCGCCGCACCAGCCGCAGGCCAGGGTGGCGTCCCGGTCGGGCGCGGTCAGCGGGCCGTGGCAGGTCGCGCAGCGGGCGGGCACCCGGCAGCCGGCGCAGGTGAGCGAGGGCAGGTAGCCGGCCCGCGGCACCTGCACGAGGACCGGCCCCCGTTCGAGGCCCTCGCGGACGGTCTGCCAGGCGACGCTGGGCAGGCGGGCTGCCCGGGCCGCCTCGTCCCGCCCCAGGTCGCCGTCGTCGCCGGCGACCCGGACGGCGGGGGCGGCCCGCCGAACCACGGTGCGGGGCGCCGAGACCGACCGGGCCCAGCCGGACCCGACCAGCGCGGCGCCCTCGGCGGTCCGGGCGAAGCCACTCACCACGACCGCGGCGTCCTCGTGCAGAGCCCGCAGGCAGAGGACCTCGCGGGCGTGCGGGTAGGGGGCGTGCGGCTCGGCGTGCAGGTCGTCGCCGTCGTCCCAGATGACCGCCAGCCCCAGCCGCGCCACGGGCGCGAACATCGCGGCACGGGTGCCGACGACTGCGCGGACACCGCCACGTCGTA
>JBOGDY010000102.1:0-7385 GCA_050742955.1 Actinomycetes bacterium
TGCCGCACCCCCTGGTGCGACGCCCCCATCCGCCACGCCGACCACGTCACCGGGCACGCCGCCGGCGGGCCCACCACCGCCGGCAATGGCCAAGGCCTGTGCGAGGCCTGCAACTACACCAAACAAGCCCCCGGCTGGCGAGCCCGCGAACACCCCGACAGCGGGCCGGGCGACCACCTGGTCGAGACCACCACCCCCACCGGGCACACCTACCCCTCCCGACCACCCCCACTGCCCGGGCACGGATCCGGCCACCGGGTGGGCCAGGTCGATCTCCTCTACGAAGACTTCGAGCACGCCGCCTGAGGTGGCGCTTCTCTCGTCGGCCCCCGGGCGACAGGCCGTCAGCAGATCCGCGGTAGCGGATCCCCCACCAGCATGTCGACGATCCGGGTGCCGCCGAACGTCGTGCGCAGCAGGACGATCCCGGGCGGGTCGTCCTTGACCCGCCCGACGACCGCGGCCTCGGCGCCGAGCGGGTGAGCCCGCAGCGCCGCCAGTGCGGCCTCGGCCTGCTCCCCGTCGACCACGGCCACCAACCGGCCTTCCGACGCGACGTAGAGCGGGTCGATCCCGAGCAGCTCGGACGCACCGGTCACCTCCGGCCGGACCGGCACGGCGGCCTCGTCCACGACGACCGCGACCTGGGACGCGGTGGCGACCTCGTTGAGGATCGTCGCCGCTCCCCCGCGGGTCGCGTCGCGCAGCACCCGAACGCCCGGTGCGGCGTCGAGCAGCCCGGCCACGAGCTCGTGCAGCGGCGCGGTGTCCGACTCGATGTCGCTCTCGATGTCGAGCTCGCCGCGGGCGAGCATGATCGTCACGCCGTGGTCGCCGAGCGGCCCGGAGACCAGCACCGCGTCGCCCGGCCGCGCGGCCGCGGCGCTCAACGCCACCGGTCGCTCGAGCACGCCGATGCCGGTCGTGTTGACGTAGCAGCCGTCGCCCTTGCCGCGTTGCACGACCTTCGTGTCGCCGGTGACGACCTGCACGCCCGCCGCCGCCGCGGCGCGGGCCATCGAGGCCACGATGCGCTGCAGGTCGGCGACCGGGAAGCCCTCCTCGAGGATGAACCCCGCCGACAGGTGCAGCGGCCGCGCACCACAGACCGCCAGGTCGTTGACCGTGCCGTTGACGGCGAGGTCGCCGATGTCCCCACCCGGGAAGAACAGCGGCGAGACGACGAACGAGTCCGTGGTCATCACCATGCGGGCGTCGCCGACGTCGAAGGTGGCGCCGTCCTCCATCGCCTCGAGCAGCGGGTTGCGGAACGCGTCGAGGAACACGGCGTCGATCAGTGTGTGCGTCGCCTTGCCGCCGGCGCCGTGAGCCAGCGTCACCCGCTCCTCACGGACCCTCGGCTTGCGCCGGCGCGCCCGCTCGATCCGGGCGAGGACCTGCTGCTCCTTGGTCAGGTGCTCCTCGCCGACCCCGTGGTGGTGGTGCTCCTCCTCGGCCTCGCGGACGGCTCGCTCCGCCCAGCCGGCCGACCGGCCGTCATCAGGAGGGCGCTCGATGTCGACGTCGACCGGGTGGCCGCGTGTGTCGGCGCTCATGCGTTCGTCGCCTCCCGCACCCGCTGGCGGGTGAAGCGCCCGAAGTTGTAGTAGGCCGCGCAGGCGCCCTCGGACGAGACCATGCACGTGCCGATCGGGGTCTCGGGGGTGCACGCCGTACCGAAGACCTTGCACTCCCACGGCTTGAGCACCCCTTTCAGCACCTCGCCGCACTGGCACGCCTTCGGGTCCGCGACGCGCACCCCGGGCACCGAGAAGATGCGCTCCGCGTCGAAGGCGGCGTACTGCTCGCGCACCCGCAGCGCCGAGTGGGAGATGAAGCCGAGCCCGCGCCACTCGAAGTAGGGCCGCAGCTCCATCACCTCGCCGATCACCTCGAGCGCCTTGCGGTTGCCGTCCCAGGGCACCACGCGGGTGTACTGGTTCTCGACCTCGGCCCGCTGCTCGGCCAGCTGCCGGAGCAGCATGTAGACGGACTGCAGGATGTCCAGCGGCTCGAAGCCCGCGCAGACGAGCGGCTTGCCGTGGTCGCGGGCGATGAACTCGTAGGGCCGGCAGCCGATGACGGTGGACACATGGCCCGGCCCGATGAACCCGTCGAGCCGCAGGTCGGGCGAGTCGAGGATGGCCTTGATCGCCGGGATGATCGTCACGTGGTTGCAGAAGATCGAGAAGTTCTCGATGCCCTCAGCGGCCGCGCGCAGCACCGTCATCGCGGTCGACGGTGCGGTCGTCTCGAAGCCGATGGCCATGAAGACGACCCGGCGGTCGGGGTTCTGCCGGGCGACCTTCAGCGCATCCAGCGGTGAGTAGACCATCCGGATGTCGGCCCCTGCGGCCATCGAGTCGAAGAAGGACCCGCGGCCGCCGGGCACACGCATCATGTCGCCGAACGAGGTCATGATGACCTCGGGCTCCTCCGCGATCGCGATCGCGTCGTCGACCCGGCCCATCGGGATCACGCACACCGGGCAGCCGGGGCCGTGCACGAGCGTCACGTTCTCCGGCAGGTAGTCCTCGAGCCCGTGCTTGTAGATCGTGTGCGTGTGACCGCCGCACACCTCCATGAACTTGTACTGCCGGCCGGGCTCGCACAGCCCGGCGATCTGGGCCGCGAGGGCCTGGGCCTTCTCCGCGTCGCGGAACTCGTCAACGAAACGCATGGCGAGGCTCCTTCCGTCAGGTGATGTTGGAGGCGGCCAGCGCCTGCAGCTCGTCGGCGTAGGCCTGGCCGATGCCCTCGAGGAACTCCAGGGCGGCCGCGGCCTCCCCCTCGTCGATCTTCGACAGGGCGAACCCGACGTGGATGAGCACCCAGTCGCCCGGGTTGAGCTCCTCGCCGGCAAGCAGGCCGATGTTGATGGCCCGGCGGACCCCGGCCACGTTGACCTTCGCCAGGTCCGGGCTGTCCGCCAGGACCTCCACGACCTCACCCGGGATGCCGAGGCACATGGCTCATCTCCTCCTCTGGGGCGGCGACCGTGATGGACTCGAGCAGCAGGTCGTCGCCGCCGGACAGGTCCAGGTCGGTGGACGAGCAGCGGGGGCACACCGCGAGCGGGTCGCCGGACTCGGCGTCGAGGCCGCAGCCGAGGCAGCTCACCCGCACCGGTACGTGCACCAGTGAGAGGGCCGCGCCGTCGGCGACGGTCCCGGTTGAGACCATCGCGAACGCCGTCTGCATCGACTCGTCCACAACCCGGTGCAGCGCCCCGACCCGTACCGTCACCCCGCTGACCCGCCGGCCTGCGGCGCGCCGCTCGACGGTGTCGAGCACCGACTCACACAGCCCGAGCTCGTGCATCGCGTCAGCTCACATCTTCCGGATCTTGTAGTACCGCTTCATGTCCTTGCCCCCCAGCCAGGCCACCGCCGCGGCTCCCAGCGCCAACCCGCCGATGATCCACTTGACCATGCCCCTCACCTTCCTCGTCGAGCAGTTCGAGCACCAGGTCGACGGCGGCCGGCACGGCTGCCGCCACCGGGTCGGACAGCCCCATCCCGTCCTCGAGCGCCGCCGGCTCGCAGCCGACGACGACCACCCGGGCGACGGCCCTGTTGCCGCCGTCGGAGGCCGCGAGCACGTCGAGCAGGCCCAGCACCAGGTCGGGTTGCATGCCGTGCGCGTCCAGCAGCGCCGCCGTGGCCACCTGAGGCTCCGCCGTGGGCCGGCGCACCGGCTCGAAGACCGTCAGGGTGCCTGCCGGCTCGCCCCGGGCCAGCGCGTCGACGAGGACCAGCAGGTCGTAGCCCTCCAGCAGCTGGTAGGCCAGGTGCACGCCGCGGATGCCGAAGTCGGCCACCTCGACGCCGGCCGGCAGGTGATGCTCGGCGAGCCTGGCCGCCACCTCCACGCCGAACCCGTCGTCGCCCAGGAAGACGTTGCCGACCCCGGCGACGAGCGTGCGGCCGGTCACGACGTCACCCCGGCCGGCTCGACCTCGTCCGGGCGGAAGTAGAGGTACCGCCCGTGGCTGCGCGCCAGGTCTGCGCCCGGGTCGTCGTCGAGGGTGACCGCGAGATGGGTCTCGTCGTCGACGTCGCGCAGCACGGCCTCCACCGTCGCCGTGCGGCCCTCGAGGAACATGTCCTGCGCGTCCGCCCGCCGCCGGCCGGGCCGCAGCCGGACCCGGCCGCCCCGGCGCAGCGCGGTGCCGTCGACGACGACGGTGTCCGTCTCGGGCGACACCGTCGCGTCCGAGCCCGGGTCCCACCACGGCACCTGGGTCGACGGGTCGGGCGCGCTCGCAGCGGCGTCCGGCACCTCGACGCCGGTGATGCGCCGGAGCGACCGGACCGTGCCGTGCAGGCGCTCGAGCACCTCGGCCGGCATGCCGTCCACCCGGTCCACGACACCCGCGGCCCGGGGGTCGGTGCCGCGGGCCTCGCGCTTCTCCTCGTCGGTGAGGGCGAGCGTGCGCAGGGTCAGGATCTCGTCGATCTCGGTCGCGTCGTAGAGGTCGCCGGGGCTCTCCGGCGCCAGCTGCGGGTGGTCGTAGAGGATGATCGGCGCCGACAGCACCACGTCGTCGCGGTCGCCGCGCCCGACGAGCACCGGCCAGGTGTGCTCGTTGGCGCACGCCGCGACCGCCGGCGCTGCCCACTCCGGCGGGTCCAGCATGGAGATGAAGCTCGCCCCGCGCAGGGCGAGGAGCGTGTGGGCAGCGACGAGCGAGCCACGCAAGGCCTCCTCACGGG
Organism: Actinomycetes bacterium; assembly: GCA_050742955.1. GTDB lineage: Bacteria > Actinomycetota > Actinomycetes > JACCUZ01 > JACCUZ01 > CAWIXB01. The sequence goes on from JBOGDY010000102.1 coordinate 4,716, forward strand.
TGGGCGCGCCGACCACGTCGTACGCCGTGGTGTTCTCCACCCGCACCCGCAGCCGCACCGCACCGAAGGGCCCGGGGACAGGCTCGGTGCCCACCCACAGCCGCCCGGTCAGCTCCGACCGGCGGCGGACGACCCGGCCCACCATCCGCCCGCCGACCTGCACGTCCTCGGTCTCCTCGCCCGCGGGCACGCTGAACGGATGCGCGGCCTCCCCGTTGACGAGCCCGGCAAGCGGCACCGACAGGTCGGCCTCCCGCACGACGCCCTCGTCCCACGCGACGAGCTCGCGGTCGGGCAGGGACAGGGCCTCGGTCGGCGCGAACCCGGCACCCACCGCCTGCTCGACATCGCGCCGTTGGGCCTGCAGGAACCGCACCTGCACGTCCAGGACGGCGTCGTCCGCCGCTGCCTCGACGAGGCACTCGGTGCGGTTCGCGGCCGGTTCGCCGCTGGACGCGGCGAACGCGGGCGGGGTGAGGACGCCGAACTGCCATCGCAGCTGGTTCTTGCGGGCCGACGCGCGGTAGGGGTAGAGCACGTAGCCCTCGAACAGAGTCACGTCGGCGACCCGGCGGGCCTCCTCGAGCACGGTCGTCACGGCGTCTCACCGGCCTGCTTGAGCAGCCGCTCGACGGTGTCCTCCCAGGTGAGCAGCGCCTCGCGGGACTTCACCCGGGCCAGCGCGTCGACGGTCTCGATGCGCAGCCGCAGCCAGGCCTGGCCGGGGAAGTAGAGGTCCATCATCTCCCGCCAGACCGCGACGGGGAGCCGGTAGGACGCCTCCCGGTCCCAGGGCACCTGCTCCACCTGCAGCCCGCGGTCGCCCATCCCGAACACGGTGCCGCTGAAGAGCAGCAGCAGCGGGACCTCGCCGTCGCGCAGCCCGTGCAGGTAGCGCGACGCCGCGATCTCGAGGTCGTAGGTGCAGGGCACCGACAGCGCGACGTCGGTCGCGCCGGTGAAGCCGGGGACGGCGCGCGCGACCGACGCCAGCTGGATCGGCTTGAGCGTCTCGCCCCACCGCGACGGGTCGCCGAACAGGTCGGAGAGCCGCTCGCCGTCGCCACCCGCGTAACCGCGCTGGGCGGGCTGGATGCGGATCTGGACCTGCAGCAGCAGGGCGTGCACCCGCGTCCCGGTCGACTCCTCGACGTGCAGGTCGAGGAGCAGCGTCGGCATCGTGGCCGACGGGTCGGGGCGCGAACCGACGCAGGTGAAGGTCAGGTCGGTCACAGCGCCCGGCTCCGATCAGCCAGCCGGCCGAAGAAGCCGTCGATCGCGGTCCGGGCGTCGGCGCCGCCGTCGAACCCCTTCCACGTGAGCCGGACCAGCCCGACCAGCTCGTAGCAGGCGTCAACTGGCACCAGGTGCAGGGACGAGTTGCCGCGGTCGCCGCGCGCGAGCAGCGCCTCGACGTCGGGCTCGAGCATCGCCGCCAGCGGGCTGCGTCCGAGGCCCTGCTCGAAGCCGTCCATCGGGAGCTCGCACTCAGTGGCCCCTGCCGGGCTGGGGTAGAAGCCGACGACCCGTTCCAGCTCGCTGTTGCGGAGGAAGAACGCCATCCGCACCGGGATCTGCAACCGGTCCCACCCGGCGTCGTCGAGGACGAACGCGGGGTCGCTGAGGTAGCGGTCGGGCACGATCCGGAACCTGCCCGAGCCGGCCCCCGGGTTGCTGAACAGCAGCGTGCAGCCGCGGCAGGTGCACATCAGGGACCGGGCCCGCAGGTCGACGAGGTGGCCGTGGTCCACGGCGATCGGTTCGGCGCACATCTCGCAGCGTTCGCCGACGGCTTCGGTGGGCGGGGGCGCGTCGAGCAGGCGCCGCATCGGGTTGCCGGACCGGCCACCGACGACAGTCGTCACCACACCTCACCGGCGCGTCCCGGCACCGCTCCTTCCAGCGCCGGGCAGTCCTCGCCGTCGGGCGGCGGGTGGACCGCCCGGTAGGGCGACGGCTGGATCTGCAGCAGGCCCTGCTGCCGCTCCGCCGCCACGCCTTCCACGTCGATCGCGGTGACCTCGGGGGCGGCGTCGAGGATCGCGGTCTCGATGGCCATCTGCACGGTCAGCGCCGACGCCGAGCACCCGTCGCAGCTGCCCTGCAGCCGGAGGCGGACCACGCCGTCCTCACCGACCCCGAGCAGCTCGACCCCGCCCGCATGCGAGCCGAGGTAGGGCCGCACGGTGTCCAGCGCCCGGCCCACCCGGGTGGGTACGTCGACCGGGTGCAGACCGTGCAGCGCCAGCAGGCTCCCGATCAGGGCGTCGTCGGCGAGCAGGTCGACGGCCCGCTGGCCGGCCGGGCCGGAGCCACGCAGGACGGTGACGACACGGTCCAGCCCCTCGCCGTACATCTGGGCCAGCAGCCGCACGAGCTCGTCGGCGCGCTGTCCCACCGACGGGTCGGCGGAGTCCCCGAGCTCGTCGAGCAGGGTCTCGATCCGGGCTCCGGTCTCCTGCGGGCTGGCTCGTCCCATCGGCGGGTGTCCGGCCTCGGCCTAGATCTGGTTCATCATCGTGGGCGAGTGCAGCTTCTTCAGCACCTTGCCGTTGCCCAGGTACATGTGCACCCCGCACGGCAGGCACGGGTCGAAGCTGCGAACGGCCCGCATGATGTCGATGCCCTTGAAGTTGTCGGGCTTGTTCTCCTCGAAGATCGGCGTGTTCT
>JBOGDY010000103.1:0-7329 GCA_050742955.1 Actinomycetes bacterium
CGATCCCACCGCGCGGCTCGCGCGGCGGGCCGCGGCCGAGCTGCGGCGGGCGGGTGTCCCGGCGCGGGTCGCGCCGGTGATCCGTGCCGTACGCCGGGTCGCGGACCAGGCCGGTCTGGACGCCGCGGCCCGCGCGGCCAACGTAGGGGGCGCGCTCACCGTGCCCCGCGGCCTCGGACGGCTGGTGGACGGCCGTCGCGTCGTGGTGGTCGACGACATCATCACGACGGGGGCGTCGCTGGCGGAGTCCGCTCGGGCGCTGCGCGCCAGCGGTGCCGACGTGGTCGGGGCCGCCGTGGTGGCGGCCACCGCCCGCACCGGAGGCCGGGCCGGGCGCGGCACCGGCCCATGAGGTGGTGTCCGCTGCCCGGGCTGTCGTTCCGGCGGTGATGGGGCTAGCGTTTCGTCATGGCACCCGCCCGGGTCCGTGGTTGCGTCGGGGCGTGGCTTCCGCGCGAAGCCGCGATCCGGCAAGCCGATGCCAGCCGCAGGCGAAACGGTCCACGTAAGGCGACTTCTTGTCGTCCGATCACGGTGCGGCTTAGAGGTAAGTCCTGCCCCGACGGAGGTCCCGACGGCCTCCGACCCGGGAGAAGGGGAGTAGTGGCGGCCACCGCTGCGAGACCCTCGGCAGGCGGATGTGGGGTCGAAGACCAGGTCGGCCGGGCGGGTGCTCCGCCGTCCGAGCCGGGAGAGGCATGACGGGGACCCGGGGGTTGGGGCAGATCCATCCACTACAGGAAGGTTCGCTTCGTGGACATCGTCGTCAAGGGCCGCCACACCGAGGTGACCGAGCGCTTCCGCCAGCACGCGGGCGAGAAGCTCGCGAAGATCGAGAAGCTCGACCCCAAGGTGATCAGCGTCGACGTCGAGTGCTCCAAGGAGCGCAACCCGCGCCAGTCCGACCACCGCGAGCGGATCGAGCTGACCATCCGCTCACGGGGGCCGGTGGTCCGTGCGGAGGCCGCCGCGCAGGACAGCTACGCCGCCCTGGACGCGGCCTTCCAGAAGCTCGAGTCCCGGCTCCGCCGGGCCCATGACCGGCGCAAGGTGCACCACGGCGCGAAGACGCCGGTCTCGGTCGCCGCGGCCACCGCCGCCCTCGACCCGGACACGTCGCTCAACGGTGCCGGTCCCCGCGTGCCGGCCGAGGTCACCGGCGCGTCCGACGACGAGCGGGCCGCGGACGTCGGCGACCGGACGATGGTCATCCGCGAGAAGACCCACGGCGCGGTGCCGATGAGTCTGGACCAGGCGCTCTACGAGATGGAGCTCGTCGGCCACGACTTCTACCTGTTCGTGGATGCCGGCACCGCAGCGCCGAGCGTCGTCTACCGTCGTCGGGGATACGACTACGGAGTCATCCGACTCGCCGTCTGAGCCGTTGGGCGGCTTCCTCGGCGGGAAGGGCTCCTGCCGTGAAATGATGCGGCCGTCGTTCGCGCACCGTGCTCGTCGACTCGCTGGGAGGTCGCGTGACCGAGCATGCGGCCAAGCCCGTGGGGGTCTCGCCTGGCCCGGCCGAACCCATCCGCGTCCTCGTCGTCGACGACCACGCGCTGTTCCGCCGCGGTCTCGAGATGGTGCTCGGCTACGAGTCCGATATCGAGGTCGTCGGCGAGGCCGGCGACGGGGCCGAGGCGGTCGACCTCGCCTCGACCCTGCTGCCCGACATCGTGCTGATGGACGTGCGGATGCCGCGCCGCAGTGGCATCGAGGCCTGCACGGCCATCAAGGAGGTCGTGCCGAGCGCCAAGATCGTGATGCTGACGATCTCTGACGACGAGGCCGACCTCTACGACGCCATCAAGGCGGGCGCGAGCGGCTACCTGCTCAAGGAGATCTCGATCGACGAGGTCGCTGCCGCGATCAGGTCGGTCGCCGGCGGCCAGTCGCTGATCAGCCCGTCGATGGCATCCAAGCTGCTGACCGAGTTCGCCACGATGATCAAGAAGGGTGACGAGCGCCAGCAGGTGCCCGCGCCACGACTCACCGACCGCGAGCTCGAGGTGCTCAAGCTCGTGGCCAAGGGCCTCAACAACCGCGACATCGCCAAAGAGCTGTTCATCAGCGAGAACACCGTGAAGAACCACATCCGCAACATCCTCGAGAAGCTCCAGCTCCACTCGCGGATGGAGGCGGTGGTCTACGCCGTGCGCGAGAAGCTCCTCGAGATCACCTGAGCCCCCACGAGTTGTCAGACTCTCACCGGCTGGAGACCCGTTGAGGGTCTGACACGTGTCGGCCGTTTCGCTGGTCCACAGGTCCGGGGCCTCCGCTCATATCCACGGACCCTGGCGGCGGTCGCTTCTGACAACGGGAGCGCGTCAGCCTGAGCTCATGAGCGGTCGGCGTGACGTGTTCGAACGTGTTCCTGCCCTCGTCGAGCTCCGCGACGCGCAGTCCGCCGTGTGCCTGCGTTCCCAGCTGAGCCGGCTCGGCATCGACTCGGAGGACGTCTCCCGTCACGTCGACAACCTGCGGTGGCAGACGTTGGGCCCGCTGCTGGTGGTGCTGCACTCGGGGCCGTTGCCGAAGGCTGCGCGCCGCTGGGCGGCCCTGCTCAACAGTGGTCCGTGCGCGGCCCTCGGTGCCTGGACGTCGTTGGAGGAGTGGGGACTGCGCGGATGGGAGCGTGACCCGATCCACGTGGTGGTCGCTCGGGGTGCGGATCCCCCACCTCTCCCGGCGGAGGTCGGTGCGGTGGTCATCCACGAGTCGCGCCGGCACGGCGAGCAGGACCTACGTGAGAAGGGCGGACTGCGGTTGCACTCCGTCGAGCGGGCAGCCGTGGACGCCGGTGCCTGGGCGCGCTCGGACAGGTCTGCGTGTGGGGTGCTGGCCGCCGTGGTGCAGCAACGCCTCACCACCGCCGACCGACTCGTCGCGGAGCTCGACGTAGTGGGACGGGTCCGTCGACGCCGGCTCATGTCTGCTGCCGTATCCGATGTCGGCGGCGGTTCCCAGGCGCTCAGCGAGATCGACTTCGTGCGCTTCTGCCGGCGTCACGGTCTGCCGGAGCCCGCTCGTCAGGTCGTCCGCCGCGACAGCGGAGGGCGACGGCGATATCTGGACGTCGAGTGGCGGTTGGCTGGTGGGCGCCGGCTGTGCGTCGAGATCGATGGGGTGGGGCACATGGAGGCCGGTCGTTGGTACGACGACCTGCTCCGTGCTGCGGAGCTCCTCGCTGCTGACGGCGATGTCGTGGTACCCATTCCCGCCCTGGCCTGCCGGATCGAGCCGCAGCGACTGGCCGCGCTGCTGCGCCGGCTCCTCGGACTTGTCAGCGTCTGAGGCGGGTCTGACCGCGCGAGAGTCTGACAACTCGTCAGGACGTGGAGCCGACGCGCAGGACGGCCGTTGCGACGCGGTCGAGGCGGGCGCTGCTCGCGGTCCGGCCGAACTCCACGGTGACGGCACGCCCCGGCGTACGGTCGTTGTGCCAGTCGGTGAACGTGCCGTGGCAGCCGCCGTGGCAGTCGAAGTACCGAACCGGCAGGCCGGTGGCGGAGGAGAGCGCGCGCACCAGCGTCATCGACTTGGCCCGGTAGGAGTCCACCCCGAAGAGGGGCTGGTGGAACGAGATCGTGGTGCGGGGCCGCCGTTCCTTGACGAACCGGACGAGCGCCCGGGTCTCCGGCTCGCTGGCGGCCCGGGGGCCGGAGTACTTCGACGTGCCGCGGCCGGCGTAGACCCACCGTCGCGGGAAGTTGCGGTTGAGGTCGACCCGGCGCGCGTTCGTCCGCCGGTCGGCGGCGTTCCCGTCCGGGTTGATCGTGGGGATGAGCCACAGGTTCAGGTTGTCCGGCAGCCGGCGGGTCCGCAGCCGCGCGATGACCCGCAGGCCGGCCTTCTCGTCGCCGTGCATGTTGCCGATGACGAGCACCTTGCGGGTCCAGCCGGGAGACCAGCGGTGGTAGGCCACGATGGGCCGGCCCTGTACCGACGTACCGATGGTGACCTTCGTCTCGTGGACCACCGCCTGAGCGGGTGGCGTCACCACGACCTGCACCAGCGTCGCCACCAGCGCGCACGCGACGACTGCCGGCACCCCTGCCATGCGTCGGGCCCCGGTCATCACGCCTCCCCCTCCGGTGTCGGTCGTCATCCAACACCTTGATCGGCGCGAGGGGGCGCGAGCCTGAGCCTGTCGGTGCGTCATGGCAGCATCAACCGCCGTGACGTCCCTTTCCGTGGCCCCGACGCTGCGGCTGACCGCCGCCGGCGCGCGGCGGGTCGCCATCGTCGCCCAGGGCCTGGCCGGTGCCCGCCCGCCCGATCCCGGCATGCGTCAGCTCACCGGTGTCCTCGGCCGCGTCGGGCTGCTGCAGATGGACAGCGTCAACGTGCTGGTGCGCAGCCACTACCTGCCGTTGTTCAGCCGGCTCGGGCCCTACGACCGTGACCTGCTCGACCGGGCGTCGGGCCGTTCGCCGCGGCGGGTGGTGGAGTACTGGGCGCACGAGGCGAGCCTGGTCCCGCCGGCCACCCATCGGCTGCTGCGGTGGCGGATGCGTCGCTGGCGCGAGGAGGCCTGGGGCGGCATGCGGCGGGTCGGGACCGACCACGGCGACCTGGTGGCCGCGGTCCGCAGCGAGGTGCATGACCGGGGACCGATGACCGCCGGCCAGGTCGAGGCCGCGCTCGCCCACGACGCGCCCCGCACCAAGGAGCAATGGGGCTGGAACTGGTCGCTGGTCAAGCAGGCCCTCGAGCACCTGTTCTGGGCCGGTGAGGTCACCTCCGCCGGCCGCACCACGCAGTTCGAGCGCCGCTACGCCGCCCCCCACCGGGTGCTCCCCAGGGAGGTGCTCGAGGCCGCCGACCCCACCGACGAGGAGGCGTTCGTCGAGCTGGTGCGCATCGCTGCCCGGGGCCACGGAGTGGCCACCGAGCAGTGCCTGCGCGACTACTTCCGGCTGCGACCTCAGGACGCCCGGGACGCGATCGCGGTTCTGGTGGACGCAGGCGAGCTGCTGCCCGTCGAGGTCCAGGGTTGGCGCCGGCCCGCCTTCCTGCACCGCGACAGCCGGCTGCCGCGGGCGTCGTCGGTCGCCGCCCGCGCCCTCCTGTCGCCCTTCGACCCGCTGGTGTGGGAACGGGCGCGGGTCGAGGCGCTGTTCGGGTTCCGCTACCGCATCGAGATCTACGTGCCGGTCGAGCGGCGGGTGCATGGCTACTACGTGCTGCCGTTCCTGCTGGGCGAGCGGCTGGTGGCGCGCGTCGACCTCAAGGCCGACCGCGCGGCCGGCGCGCTCCTGGTCCGCTCGGCCTTCGCCGAGCACGGTGCACCGCCGGAGACCGCCGCCGAGCTGGCCGCGGAGCTGCGCCTCATGGCGACCTGGCTCGGCCTCGCCGACGTGGTGGTGGAGCCACGCGGCGACCTGGCGGGAGGCCTCGCGGTCGAGGTCGACCGAGCGGGCTGACGGCGGGGGCCGGCTTCGGACCCTGGCCTACTGGGCGAAGGCCTGCAGCTCCGCCGCCCGTACGTTGTCGTCCTGTGTGCTGCCGTCGGCGCAGTCCGTCACGTTCGCCGGGTCGTCGTCCTGGTCGCCGGCGTAGTCGGGTGCGCCCGTGCACTGGTTGGTGACCACCTGCAGCCTCAGGTGGGTCGCCGAGGTCCGCGGGATGGCGAACGAGCGCAAGATCAGCTCCGGCGCCCGCGGCCGCGGGGCGACCGCCGGGAAGGCGTCCGCCGGGCTGCTGTAGACCACCCGGAAGTCGTCCGGCGACGAGCAGGTGACCGCGGCGGAAGCGGTGCAGGCCTGCACCAGGAACGAGCGCAGCCCGCTGAACCGGCTCTGCCCGCCGGTGTCCCCGCCGGGGTCCTTGTCGTCCGTCGGCCGCAGCATCGCGCTCACCTGGACCCGGCGGACGTCGACCGGCCCGGCGCCGGCGAGGTCGACAGTGACCTGCTTCCCTGCGACGGGCGAGCCGAGCGATGCCCAGTTCGTGGCCTCCGTGTCGTCGATGAGCTTGCCGACGTTCAGCCCGTCGCCGGTGGCGGTCGCGCCGGCGGAGGCCGAGGCGAGGTTGCCCCGCATGTTCACCGGCAGGTCGCGGACCTGCCCGGCACGCACCGTCTCGGTGAGCCGGGTCGCGCCGAAGCCGTTGCCCTGCGCGATGAACCGGTAGGTGCCGGCGACCATGCGCACCGTGTCCGGCAGGGCCGTGGCCGGGTCGGTGTCGGCGACCGGGGTGGCGCGGCCCTCGTAGTCGCCGACGTAGAGCTTCGCCGACGTCGAGCCGAGGGCGTCGCCGACGGGCTTGAACGTCAGGACCGACTCCTGGGCGAAGGGTGAGGCGAACCCGGGCCTGGGGTCCCCGTCGAGGTTGGTCTCGCTGGACGCGTCCTCACCGAGCCCACGGCCGGCGAAGGCGTTCCACAGCAGGTCCTGGTTCGCCCCGCCGAAGCGGACCCGGTCGGCGGCGAGCATCGCGTCGCGCGCGTCGACCATCGACACGTTGCCGTCGGCCATCAGCAGGTAGGCGTCGAACACCAGCTGGATCCAGCGCCGGTTGCCGGGGCATGCCGTCACCGGTGTGTCGCCCTCGGCGCAGGCCCCTTGTGACCCGGCGTTCCCACCGCCGTACCGGGCGATCATCGCCGCGCGGATGGCGAAGTTGGTCGCCGACCAGATCTCGCCGTCGGCGTGCACCTGCGGCCCGGTGAGGTCGTAGCCGACGTCGGAGTAGTTCAGCGGGCTCGCGTTCATGCCGTAGTTGCGGATGCCGACCTGCTTGTCGCCGGTCACGTATGACCCGACGGAGAACGGGTTCTCCCCGTCGGTGGGCACGAGGCCGTACTCGTTGAGGTACTCCACCGCTGTCTGGTCCGACCAGCTCTCGCCCATGGCACCGGCCTGGCCGCCGCCGAGCCGGTTGTCGGGTCCGGCCACCATCCGGTTGGAGATGGCGTGGGTGTACTCGTGGCCGATCACCGACATGTCGTAGTCGCCGTCGACGCAGGGGCCGTAGAAGCCACCGGCGATCGGCTGCCACAGGTACATGTTCGTGGTCGGAGCGACGCCGTCCGGGGGCGTGATCTGGTTGGCGTTGTCCCGCGCCTGGAACAGGGGCGGCCCGCCCGTGATGCCGCCGGCCTGTGCGTTGCCCTGCTCGGGGTCGTTCTCCTTGCCGCCCGGCACCCGGTTGAAGTCCTGCAGGTTGTAGGTCGCCTCGGTGAAGCCGAGCCGGTAGGACCAGTCGTGCATCCGGTTGTGCATCGAGAACAGGTTGCCGATGGCGGCGTCGATGTCGTTGCGTCCGGGGGAGGTGAACACCGTGGGGTTGCAGCGCTGCTCGTTCCACTGGTTGGTCCACGGGTAG
>JBOGDY010000104.1:0-7326 GCA_050742955.1 Actinomycetes bacterium
GCGAGCTGCAGCGCGGCCAGCACCGGCTGCTCACCCCACCTGCCCACCGCCGCGCCGACCTCGCGGCGGCGGCGCAGCACATCGGCAAGAAAGCCGACCCAGTCGGTGATCTCGCACTCCTCCACCAGCCGTCGATGCTGAACGTCCCAACCGTCTGGTGACGGAGGAGGAGGAGGTGGTGGCGGGTTCTTCCTCTGGGTCAAGTGCTCTGGGTCATGCCGCATCCGTGCGGCCACCCTCGCCGCATCGCTGCGGCCAGGGGTGGCCCGATCCGTGCGGCCAGGGGTGGCCGCAGCGGTGCGACCACCCGCGGGCCGGTCGGCGGGGGTAGCCGCATCCGTGCGGCCAGGGGACGCGGTTCGCACGTGATAGCGGTTCGTCAGCCGCTGCGCCCCGTCGTACCGGTGCTCGACGTTGATGGCGCCGATCCCGACGAGCTCCTTCATCGCCCGGTCGACGGTGTCGGTGGACCTCTTGCGCAGCCGTCGGGCCAGCGTGGACCGGCCCGGCATCCGGGCACCCGAGGACTGGCCGTAGCGCAGCAGCACGGCGTACAGCCGCACCGCGCCGTCGCTGATCTCCGCGTCGAGCACCCACTCCGGGACGAGCGCGAAATGCCCCTCGACGGTCAGCGAGCCGGAGGCGGCAACCCCGTCGGCGTCAGCCATGGCGGACCGCGTCTCCGCACGCGACTGCTGCCTCCGCGCGCCGACATTGCGCCAACACAATGCACGTCATCAGTCGGCACGAGGACCAACTACCCGGACCGCGGCGAAGCCATTTCCGCAGGTCACAGCACCAGAGGCAACCCGACAGCACCGGCTGGATCAGGCGGGCTTGGACTTGAAAACCGCTAGAACGGGTGACCGTTCTCGTGGGTTCGAATCCCACGCCCTCCGCGCTCACCTGCAGAACACGTCAATCTCCTTCTGTGGGGATCGTCGCTGACGTGTTTCACGTCGCCTCGGTGCGTAACCTGGAGTCGAGGCTGACGTACGGGTTGGACTGGTCACGGATGGCAGCGGCTCCCCGGATCGCCGACAGCAATCAGCCAGAGCTCGCCGGCTGCTTCGTCTGTATGGACCGGGCGGGTACAGGTGGTCGATACTGTTGCGGCCGTGAGGAGCCGCGGATCGAGGCGAGCGTGTGCGGACTGATCGCATCCCTCAGCAGTCGGAAGGGCGCCGCGGCGGAGGCGGCATGGGTCGCTGAGGCGACCGCGGCGCTGAGCCATCGAGGTCCGGATGACGGCGGCTCCTACGAGGGCGACGGCGTCGCGCTGGGCTCCCGGCGCCTCGCGATCATGGATCCCACCGCGCGCGGGCACCAGCCCATGCGGTCCGCCGATGGCCGCTTCTGGCTCGTCTTCAACGGCGAGATCTACAACTTCCGCGAGCTCGGAGCGGCGCTGGCAGCCGAAGGTGCCCTCCTGCGCACTGCCTCCGACACGGAGGTCCTCGTGGAGCTGCTTGCTCGGCGCGGGGCCGACGCCCTGCCTGATCTGCGCGGCATGTACGCGTTCGTTCTGTACGACACGCTCATGGGCGAGCTGCTGGCCGCTCGTGACCCGTTCGGCATCAAGCCGCTGTTCTACTCCTGGCAGGACGGGGTGCTGCGCCTCGCGTCGGAGAAGAAGGCGCTGCTCTCGGTGGACGACGGCGAGCCGGTCGACCGAGACGCGCTGCGGTTGTACCTGTCCTTCCAGTTCGTGCCCCCGCCGGCGACGATGTCGGCGGCTGTGACCTCGGTGCCGCCGGGCCACACGCTCAGGGCCCGACATGACGAGGCGCCGACGCTGGGCCGCTTCTCGCGCATCTCCCTGCGGCCGACGACGTCGCCGCCGGTAAGGGACCAGGCCGCAGCCGTCCTCGACGCGCTCAGGGACTCCGTGAGCGTGCACCTGCGTAGTGACGTCCCGGTCGGTGCGCTGCTCTCAGGCGGCGTGGATTCGGCGGCGATCTGTGCGCTGGCGGCGGAGCAGCGTCCCGGGATGGATGTCTTCACAGTCGGTTTCGAGCGCGAGGGCTTCAGTGAGGTCGGCCAGGCACAGGAAGCGGCAGCCGCCCTGGGGCTTCGCCACCACAGCGTCGTCGTCGGGATCGAGGAGTTCGTCACGTGCCTACCGAGGATCACGTGGCACCTCGATGATCCGCTGGGCGACGCGGCCGCCGTACCACTGTGGTTCGTCGCCCGGGAGGCGCGCAGACACGTCCGCGTCGTCCTCTCCGGTGAGGGCGCTGACGAGCTGTTCGGCGGCTACCACAATCATCGTGAGGCAGTGGAGTCGGGAGGGCGCCACATTCCGCCGACGTACATCGGCGGAGAGCACGTGTTCGTCGGAGAGGAAGTCGACGCGCTGGCGCTGGGCGGCACTGCGGTTGTCGACGACATCATCCGCCCCATGCGCGAGCGCGCCATCGCCGAACGACTCGACTTGGTCGCCGGGATGCAGCTCGTCGACCTGCACACCTGGCTGCCGGGCGACATCCTTGTCAAGGCGGACCGGATGACCATGGCTCACGGCCTCGAGCTTCGGGTGCCGTTCCTCGACCGACGAGTCGCGGCCGTTGCTGCGCTCCTGCCGATGGAGGCCAAGATCTCCGGAGGCACGACAAAGCACCTGCTGAGACAGGCGGTCGCGCCACTGATGCCGGCAGCCGTGGCCATCCGTCCCAAGCTCGGGTTCCCGGTCCCGATCGGGCACTGGCTGCGGGGAGAGCTCTACGGCTTCGCGGAAACCCTGTTTCGTGAAGCTGAGATCGATCGGTACATCAGGCGCGACGCGGCGTTGGGCCTGCTGCGCCGCTACCGGGGTGGCGAGGACTTCGACTGGCGCAAGCTGTGGGTGCTCGTGAGCTTCTGCCTGTGGCACCAGGTGCACGTCGAGCGGCGTTACGACCCGATTGCGCTCGGGTGGCAGATGCAGCCGCGCGACCGCGGTGCGCAAACCGAGGAGTAGCGCCCGCGGATCATGATCTTCTGCGATTCGGCCACGGAAGGCCCACGAACTTCTATGCTTCCAGGCCACGGGACACTATGGACCGGAGCAGCCATGTCCAAAGAGCAGCTCATGACGGCGTACCTCAGCGGTGAACTCGGCCGGCGGCAGCTCGTCCGGAGGCTAGTGGCGGGGGGAGTCACCCTCGCCGCAGCACTCGCTTACGCAGGGATGACCCCGGTTCTAGCTCACGCCGATGGCGGCACGCCGAAGGGCAGCCCCGCCAAGGGGCAGGCGCAGGCATGCCTGCACGCCGGAGCCAAGGCCAACTTCCACGCAGAGCTCTGCGGGGGCTAGCCCGTCGCTGTCGCGTGACAGTTGTACACCAGGGCCGCGCAGCCGGGTCGACGCTGCGCCAGCCGAGCCTGGTCAGCCGGCAGGACTGGCTTGCTGACGAGTCGCTGCGCCTCGACCCGTCCGGTGGCGAGCGATGGCCCCGCGAGACCGAGCCGCTTCGGGAGGTCGTCCTGCACCACACGAAGACTCCCAACTCCGACCGGGACTCGGCTGCTCGGGTGCGGGCGATCTACGAGTTCCACGCCGCTCAGCGCGGCTGGGGAGACATCGGTTACCACCTTGTCGTCGACGAGGCCGGAATCGTGTTCGAGGGACGGGCGGGGACGGCCGAGCTCCTGGACGGCGGCCCGGCGGTGGTGGGCGGCCACGTCTACGGGCACAACGAGGGGACTGTTGGCATCGCGATGCTCGGGACGCTGTTCGAGCAGCCACCGAGCCGACGAGCGTGGACGGCCCTGGTCGAGGTGCTGGCCTGGCTCGCCTACCGCCACAACCTCGACCCGCTGGGCGCCGGCGGGGCTAGCCTCACGATCCGCGCACACTGCGACCTGGCGCCGACGACGTGTCCCGGCGCGGCGTCCTATGAGCTGCTCCCGACGCTGCGCGCGCAGGTGGCAGCAGCTGTGAGCGGGTGGCCCGGACAAACCGGCGTGGCCGCACGGTGACAACGGAGGCGCGCTCGCTGCGTCTTGTCTGCCTGGTCGTCATCCGGGACGACGCCGAACGGCTGCCGGCATGGCTGGACGCGGCCCGGCCGCTGGCGGACGCGATCGTGGCGCTCGACGAGGGCAGCTCGGACGGCAGCGTCGCGCTCCTCGAGCGGGAGCCGCTGGTCCGGACGTTGCTGCACGGCGAGCCGAGCAAGGTTCCCGCGGCACCCAGCCGGGCGGCGGCGGTCAACCGGCTGCTCGACGCCGCCGCCGAGCTGGAGCCGGAGTGGCTGATGTGGCTCGACGTGACCGAGCGTCTTGCGCCGAGTGACGTCGAGCCGCTACGCGACTTCCTGGCAGGTGATGCGCTGCCAGGTCTCGCCTACGGGCTTCGCCGCGACGGCGGTGGCGACGCCTTTCGCCTCTTTGCGCACCGCAGCGGGCAGCGGCTGCCCCCGAAGGCGCCCGACGACGCGATGGTGCCGGCCGACATCCCCCGAGAGCGATGGATGGCCACGACGTTGACGCTCGAGCCCGCAACAAAGGTTGGACCGCCGCGGGACCGCGCTCCCGGCACACCGGTCCTCGTGCCACGCGAGGATCCCCTCGGCAAAGACGGTGTCCCGGTGATCTCCGCGGTGGTCATTTCGCATGACGACTGCGACGACTGCATCGAGGCGACCGTCCGCGCGCTGGTCCAGCAGGACTGCCTCGAGCCGTTCGAGGTGATCGTCGTGACCATCGGAAGCGACCGGACGGCCGACCTCGTGCGCGAGCGCTTCCCCGAGGTCGAGGTCGTCCGGCTGCTTCGCGCCGCCCCTCCGGGCGAGGCGCGCAACGCCGGGCTGGCCCGTGCCCGCGGCGACTACGTCACCTTCCTCCGCCCGGACATCCGGCTGACGCAGGGCAGCCTCGCCGCCAGTGTCCGCGCGCACGACGATGGCCGTCCGCTGGTGACCGGGACGATCGTCAATGGGACGCGGACGCGCGCCGGCTGGGCCACGTACTTCCTCGAACACTCCGCGCGGCTGCCAGGGCGGCCACCGGGAGAGATCGACGGCGCGCAGCCATACTGCTCGTACGTCCGGGAGACGCTCGTCGCTCACGGCGGGTTCAGGGACGACCTGCCTCGGGGGGACGCAACCACGGTCGCCCTGGACGTCACGGGCAGTGGGTACCGCGCGCATCTCGCGCAGGACGTCCAGATGGTCCACGACAGTCGATGCCGCACCGCGCACCGGCTTCTATCCAACAGCTTCCAGCGCGGCCAGGCGATGGCGAGGGCTGAGCTTGATTGGGCGCCGGCCGGTCGCCTGCTGGCACGATCCTCGATCCCTGCCTTCGGCCCCGGCTACGTGCTGCGGCAGTTGGCGACGACGGCTGAGAACGTCCGCCGCTGGGGCGACGGCCTCGAGGTCAACTACTCCCTGAGCCGCCCGCTGGTCGCGGCTGGGGCCTCGGCTGCGTGGGCGGGCTTCTGGTTTCACATGCTGCGCGCAGCACGCCGGAGCGGTCTCGGCCTCGGGCGGCTCGGCTTCGCCGGCACGGGCGGTGCACCGCCGCCGCCAGGGTCCGGCGCTCAGGAGCGCGGGCACCAGGGTGCCGTCCTGAACGCCCTGTATCCACTCCATCCACACCATCCGTGGCTCGCACGCGTGCCCGTGCACATCCGGCGGACCACCCGGCGGGTGTTGACCCGCGGGGCGGTGCGGGCTCATCTGCTGCGCTGCCGAGACGTCGTGATCGTCGCGGTCACGGGCAGTGCCGGCAAGACGACGACCAAGGACCTGCTCGGCGAGATGCTCGCCGCCGTCGGCCCGACCGTTCGGACCCGGCACAACGAGAACGGGCTATGGGGAGTGCCGGCATCCCTACTGGCTATCCGGCCCAGCGATCGCTTCGCGGTGCTCGAGGTCGGCATCAAGCGCGGCCCGGGCGAGATGCGCTGGATGGCCGGACTGTTCCGTCCCCGTGTCGCGGTGCTCACCGGCATCGGGATCTTCCACTCGGAGGTGATCGGGTCGACGGAGGCGATTGCACGAGAGAAACGGGCGCTCCTGGAGCGACTCGGCCGGCGGGGAACGGCGGTGGTCAACGCCGACGACCGCCTGGCCCGAGCGGCTGCCGAGCACCTGCCCTGCCGCGTGGTGCTGGCCGGCTGGGCAACTGACGCGGATGTTCGCCTCCTCGGGGCGCGGACCGCCTGGCCGCACGGGCTGGACCTGGAGCTCGCTGTCCGGGGGCGCCGGATGCGCGCGCGGGTGGGTGTCCACGGACGACACCTGGCGCCGCTCGTCGCGATAGCGGTTGCCGCGGCGGACGCGGTCGGTGTCCCGGCCGTGGATGCTCTCGACGCGGCCGGCAGGTTCTCGCCGCGCGCCGGGCGCTTCTCGCCGACCCCGGGGCCGAGGGGGTCGATGTTGATCGTCGACGACTGGAAGAGTCGGGTGCCGAACGCGGTCGCGGCCGTCGAGGCCTTGGGCGAAACGCACGCACCGCGGCGGATCGCCGTCCTCGGTGAAGTGCAGGTCGACGAACAGACGACCGACACGTACCGCCCGATCGCACGGGCGCTCGTCACCACCGCGGACCGAGTCATCGCCGTCGGCCGGGCAGGGCCACCGCTGGAGCACCTTCTGGCGCACACCGACCTCGGCACCCGGCTGCTGCAAGTGGCCGACGCCGACGCAGCAGCCGTGGCGCTGTCGGCCGAGCTCGGACCGGGCGACGTCGCCCTTCTGCACGGCGCCGGGCACCACGACCTCGAGCTGATCAGCCTGCGGCTCGACCCCGACACCGACCCCGAGTGGCAGCGTGACTGGCGCCTTCGCCCGGCTTCGAGGGTCGGCCGGACCGTCACGGAGGTCCTGGCCTTCCTCGCCACCGCGGACGACGTCACGAGCCTCGAACGACACGGCAACGCCCTGACATATGCCGGGACCTGCGGTCACCGGCTGACCCGCGAAGGTCGCTTCCTTCCGGCCGACGACGTAGACGTAGTGACCCGGTGCGCACGGATGGGCGTCGCGGCTCTGTTGGTGCTCCGGGCAGCCGAGCCCGAGAATGCGGCCGCCGTGAGCCGAGCCGTCCCGTCCGTCCTGGAGCACGTGGCCGGGCACGGCCATCGCGGGATCCTGTTCGACCTCGACGACGGGTCGTCCACCGGCTCCCACGTCGCGCAGCTCGTCACGCACCTGGCGGAGGGTCTCCGCGTGCAGGGTTGCTGGAGCGGGTTGATCGTCAGCACCTCCCAAGGTCCTCACTGCGCCGCGTCGGCCGCTGTGGTCGACTTCTCCGTGCTCGACCTCCGGCGGTCCGGCGGTGCAACTTTGGCCGAGCGGACGGAGCGGGCGCTTGCCACGACCCTCCGGGACGTCCCCG
>JBOGDY010000105.1:0-7321 GCA_050742955.1 Actinomycetes bacterium
CGGTGTCATGACGAGCTCGACGTCCTTCGACGTGGCGCAGTTCCAGGCGACGATCTTCTGTGCGAACACGTCGACGACGAACGCGACGTAGGCGAAGCCGGCCCAGGTCCGGACGTAGGTGAAGTCCATGACCCAGGTCCGGTTCGGGGCGGCGGCGGTGAAGTCCCGGTTGAGCAAGTCACCAGCACGTTTGCCGTCCTTGCCGGGAATCGTGGTCCGGATGCCCTTGCCGCGCCGGATCCCCTTCAACCCCAGCGCATTCATCGCCCTGTCGACCGCACCCGGGGAGGCGTCCGGGAGGCTGCGCTGGACGAGCTTGGTCATTTTCCGTCGGCCGTAGAGGCCTTCTGGGGTCCTCCGGCGAACGCCGGCCTGCTCACCGGCGGTGTCGACGGTCCAGGCGAGGTCACGGACCTTGTCCATGACCAGGGCGTCGGTGATGGTGCGGGCGGCGACCTGCTGGTCGGGACGCTTCCAGAGCCGGTAGGTCCGTGCGGCGATCTGGCAGCCCTCTTCGGTGAGGACTCGACAGACCGACTCGACCGCAAGACCAGCGGTGCGGCACTCGTCGACGAAAGCGACGATCAGCGACTGCGGGGGTCGAGTTCCCCCGCGAAGAAAATCGAGGCCCTGCGCAGAATCTCGTTGTCGTCCTCGAGCCGCCGGACCTTCGCCTTCAGCTCCCGGATCTGGTCGAGCTCCTCCGTCGTGGCTCCCTGACGCTGGCCGCTGTCGACCTGCGCTTGCAAGTACCAGCGACACACCGACTCCTGCCCAACGTGGTTGCGCTTCGCGATCGCCTCCGCCGCAGCTGTCGGCGTCGCGTACTCCGAGACGTGCTCCAGCATCTGCTGGACGCAACGCTCCTTCACCTTCGGATCGATCTTCTTCGGCATGGGGCCATCCTCCTGGACTCAGAAGGAGACGGCATCAAACCTGGGGCGCTTCACAGCTGCGCCATGGCGCTGGCGGAGGTCGGCCCGACGGATCCGGAATGCCGGCCGCAACGTGGCGGTTGCGCTGACTGTCGCTGATACGAGGAGGCGAACGATGGCGCCGCAGGATCGTGGTCGAGTGCGAGTGGAGCACGGGGCCAAACGGGTGCGGGTCATGTTCGGAGGCGAGGTGGTCGCCGACACCCGGCGGGTGAGGCTGGTCTGGGAGAAGCCCTACTACCCGACCTACTACTTCCCGGACCAGGACGTCCAAGCGGACGTGCTGGTTGCCACAGGCGCGACCGACCACTCGCCCAGCCGGGGGGACGCCGAGCTGCACACCGTCAGGGTCGGCGACCGGCAGGCCGAGTCGGCCGCCGCGTGGTACCGACGGTCACCGATCGACGAGCTCAAGGGGACGATCCGGCTGCGGTGGGAGGCGATGGACGCCTGGTTCGAGGAGGACGAGGAGGTCTTCGTCCATCCCCGCGACCCCCACACCAGGGTCGACATCCTGCAGAGCTCCCGCCACGTCCGGGTCGAGGTCGACGGGGTGACCGTGGCCGACAGCCAGCAGCCCCGGATCCTGTTCGAGACCGGTCTCCCGCCCCGCTACTACCTGCCCAAGACCGACGTCCGGATGGACCTGCTCACCCCGACCCAGCACCGCACGGCCTGCCCTTACAAGGGCACCGCCGGCTACTACTCGGTGAACGGCAACCGGACCGGCCACGACAACCTGGTCTGGTGGTACCAGCACCCAACGCTGGAGAGCGTCAAGATCGCCGGCTACGTGTGCTTCTACAACGAGCGCGTCGACCTGTACGTCGACGGCGAGCTCCAGGCCCGGCCGCAGACCCAGTTCAGCTGAGCCGCCGACGTCCGGGGCAACCCACATCCCAAGAGGGACGATCAACCGAAGGAGAGTCAATGGCAGCCGATGACTTCCCCGCCCCGTCCGAGGGGTTCGTACTGACCCACTTCGTCGTCGCGCAGGACGTCGCGCGCTCGCGTGACTTCTACACGGGTGTGCTCGGCGGCCGGGTGGTGATGGAGGGCGAACCGACGATCGTGAAGCTGGCCAACGGCTGGGTGATCATCAACGTGGGCGGCGGGCCGACCGATGACAAGCCCGACGTGGTGCTCGAACCGCCAGGCGATCCCACCAGGGCCAGCGCCTTCCTGAACATCCGGGTGGCCGACGTCCACGCGGCGTACCGAGATTGGAGCGCCAGTGGGGCCCAGTTCCTCACGCCGCCCAAGGACCACGGCGCCGAGATCCGCTGTTACATGCGTGACCCGGACGGCCACCTGATCGAGGTCGGTCAGGCGACGGGAGTGCTCGGCGAGGCATAGGACGGCGGCGCTCACGGCGAATCTGGCCAGCCCCGGCACCCCGCGACCTGCTATCCCGCCGTCCTTCCACCGACCTGACCGGCGTTGCGGTGACTCAACTCAGGTCGGCGCAAGCCAGCTTCGGACCGCCTGCCGGGGAGCCGCCATGATCGAAGCCAGCGTGGATGACGACGGCCTGCGCCGTGACCCCCGCCGTCCATTCCGCGACTCCCCGCCCCCGCGCGTTGCCGGCGGCGTTCGCGGTGATGCCCGCCATCGGATCGGACGGGTCGGACGAGCCCCACAGCTCGTTCGGAGGTTGCGCAGCACCGGTCGGGTCGTGCTTGTAGTGACCGCCGCCGGGGTTCGCCGCGCTGCAGGGCGCCGCATGCAGGTGCGCTCCGTACGTCACTCCCGGGCGAAGGCCCCTGATCTGCAAGGACAGGAGGGTACGTCCCTCCGGAGTTCGCACCAGGTGAGCCGCGCCCGCGATCTCCGGCTCGGTGAGCGCGGCCCCGGACAGCGCGGTCAGGGATCCGCTGGTGACCCTTGCACCGGAAGCCAGGGCGGGTGCGACCATGCCTGCGGATAGGACTGTCACGGAGGCGGCCAGAGCACCGAGGGCGGTTGCGCGTGCTGTCGAGCGCGGTTTCATGGCACCTCCAGGCGCCTCGAGTTACCCGGCGTCCCTTCGAACATCCGCCTGCTGGCGCCCGTCGGCCATGCCCCGGATTGACTAGCTCGGATGCCGGGACCGGGGGTTGACCGCTGCACGTGTGACGGAGGACTTCGCCTGCCCGAGCCGATCGATGAGCCGGGAACCGCTCGATGGCTGCCGTGATGGTCACGGGTATCGACGTCCCCGCCCTGCTGAAGCGGGATTGGCGTCCGCTGATACACCTCCTTTCCTATCCGGCCAAATCAGTACACGACGTCGGCGCGGGTACGGGCGGGCGCCGGACACGGCAGACTCCCGGTGTGGACCTGCACACGTACCGCTTCCGCAGCACCTGGCGGCTCGTCGCCGCACCCCAGGACGTGTACCAGGCCCTACGCAACGTTGATGACTATCCGGAGTGGTGGCCGCAGGTTCATCGCGCCGACCGGGTCGACGACGCGACGTACGACATGGTCGTCCGTTCCCTGCTGCCGTATGACCTCAGCTTCCGCAGCATCCGGTCGCGCGAGGATCCCTCCGCGCGAATCCTCGAGGCCACCATGAGCGGCGACCTCGACGGCCTCTCTCGGTGGACGGTGACCATGGACGACAGCGGCACCCTCCTGGTGTTCGAGGAGGAAGTGGTCGCCCGGAAGGCCCTGTTGCGTCGGCTCGCCGTCGTGGCTCGGCCGGCGTTCGTGGCCAACCACGCAGTGATGATGCGCGCAGGCCACAGGGGCCTCCGTGCCTATCTTGCCGGCCGCCGCCGCGGTGCCTAGCCGCTCCGGGCGGCGCCCGCACGGCAAGCGCGGGCTTCCGCCCGATCTCGCAGTCGCTGGCATGGCAGCTGCGGTGCTAGGAGAACGGCGTGTACAGGAGGGTGGCGGTCAGGCCGACGCCGAAGGCGGCCGCTATGTAGAGGGTGAACGGCATCTGCGTCCACCTCCTCGCGGTCAGCCACAGGAGGATGGTCCGCGCGGTCTCGCCGGCTACCTCGAGGTCCTTCTTCAGCAGGTAGTACAGGACGATGCTCGCGATCGGGATCGGCAGCATCGCGTTGAAGTCGAGCCAGCGCAGGAAGTCGTGCGGCTTCAGGAGGTGCTCGGTGAAGCTGCCGAGTCGGCTGATAGAGAGGCTGACGATGACCAGGGACAGGCCGGTCATCAGAACGTGGACCTTCTTCATCGCGTGCCCCTCGACCTTCTCGCCGACTGTCGCCCTTGGCTGATCATCAGGCAGGTATCGCCGGTCCGGTGATGGGAGTACCAGAAGGCCCGGCGACGGCGGCGCCTACGGCCGCAGCTCGCACGTCCCGGGGCGGCCAGACGTTCCTCGACCGCAGCCGCCCTGGCGCCGTCACGTGGCCCGAGTTCCGCCCGGCACTCACCCGCGGGTCCAGGCTCGTCCCGGCAAGGCAACCGGTATCGACGGCACGTGAAACCGACCCACTGTCTCCGGGCGCTGGCACGACAGTCCCCACACGCGTCCTTGACGCTCGGCGAGACGAGGTATTCGCTGATTACGGAGCCCGGCCGTCAAGGAGGCGGCGATTACGCGTCCGAATCTGAGGTGCTCGCGATGCGTCTTCAGCGGCGCCGTGCCCGCCCGGAGGATGCCTGCCGCTACGGGCTGACCTACCTGGCGACCCGCGCGGGACGCGGCGACCAGGCTGCGTTCGGAGAGCTGGTCGACGCCGCGGCCCTGGTTGTGCTCTCCACGGTGGTCGACTCCGACATTCCCGACGGCGACCGCGATGAGGTGGTCGTCGCTGGGTTGTGCCTGATGTGGCGCCGGGCCCCGCGGTTCGACCCCAGTCGGGAGTCCGTCGTGTCCTGGGTCCGAGACTGCGCCCTGGAAGCAGCCGGGGAATACCGGGCCGGTTCTCTCGATCACGGGAGGCGGTGGCAGACGATCTGACGGCGCGGTCCGTGGATCAGGCAACGCCCAAGCGGCCTGCTCAAACCCGAGGCCCGCTGCCTGTGCAGTGACAGGTGGCGCCCCGGGTGCGCGCGCGGACGCCACGCACTCCCCGAGACGCAACGATTCACGCGCGGTAGGCATCATTGGGATCATCGCCGGTCTCGTCGCTGTCGCCCTCCGCCTCGAACCGCCGGTGCTCAGCCTGACCCTGGCGCGGAACCGGCGGGCTGGACGGGACGTCCTGGCGCTGGACAGGTTCGACGTACGGTCCGGGCAGCGGCTCGCCGTGCTCGGGCCCAATGGCGCCGGAAAGACCTTGCTGCGCCTGCTGGCCGCCGTCGACACTCCGACCCGGGGCATGCTGGAGTCCAGGGGCCGCCCCTACTCGAGCCTGGACGCGGTCGAGCGCGACCGGCTGCGCCGCGCCGTCTGGGCGCACGGCGTGCGCATTGCACCCGCTTTCAGGCGAGACGCCATGGAGAGTTACGGCCGTCCGCCCGGGCCCCCGGCCGCTGGGACGCCCTCGTCGCGGGAACAGAGGGCGCGGCTGGCCGGGCCCTGCTCGCGCACCTTCCGCTGGCCCGGCACCCGCCACATGTCGCGGACCGGGTAATGGTCTCCGTCACGGCTCCCGACACCGCGGCGTCGGGCCGGGGCAAGCTGGCCCAACCCCAATCCACCCAGCGGTGACAAGGCCGTTCCACATCATCCGACGAACTGCCTGTCGACGTGCTCGTCCAGTTCCAGTGATGCGGCATCCCGCCCTAACCCCATCCCGCGGCGACCCTCGCGGGTTGAGTGCTCAGGAACGAGGGCGTCGACGCGAGCGATTCGCGAACCCTGTCCTCCAGGTCCTTGTCGTAGGCCGTGCCTCTCCTCCGACGGTCAGGAGGTTCAGCCCCTTCTGGCTACCAGTCGATCTGCGGGTCCAGATCGAACAGGGAAAACAGGGTCGGGTCGGTGAAGCCTGTGATCTCTCGGATCCGATTGTGGTGCACGCTCAGCACCATGATCCCGTATCCGCGGGCCGTGGGCCCCTGGCGCATGTAGGCGGCCACGGCCGGTTGGCCGTTGGCGCGGGTGCGGACAAGGCGAATCTCCCTGAGGTTCCCGCCCGCCGGGACGGTGGAGAAGAACAAGCCGATGGCACTCCGACCGCGGTAGGCCATCGGGTAGGGCGGCATCGTCATCAGCGCGTCCTCCGCCAGGAGCGACACCAGCGAGGGGACGTCGCCTGCCTGCCATGACGCGATGAACCGGTCCAGCAGTGCGCGTTCGACCTGTGATGCCGGCGTTCGCCCGACATCGCGGATGCGCCCGGCAGCTCGTTGGGCGTCCAGGGTCGCCCGCGCTCGATGCAGCGCACCGTTCACGGCCGCGTCGGTGGTCTCGAGGATCCTTGCTGTCTCGGGGGTGGAGAACGCGAGAACGTCCCGGAGCAGCAGGACCGCCCGTTGCTTGGGCGATAACAGCTGCAGGACCGTCAGGAAAGCGAGCTGCACGCTCTCCCGTTCCTCATACCGGGCGACAGGGTCAGACGAGGCGGCCGAGCCCGCGACTGGCGTGGAGCGAGTCAGCCAGTCGTCGGGGTAGGGCTCGAGAGCAGTGACCTCGACATCCGGTGCGTTCGGCCGCGGAAGCGCGTTGGCGTCCTGGAGCCCAGGGAGAGGTCTTGTCCCCACGCGCGAGCGTGATGTGAGGCAGCGGTTGGTCGCGATCCGGTACAACCAGGACCGGACGGAGCCTCGGGACTCGTACGCGTGCAGATGTCGCCAGGCGCGCACCAGCACCTCCTGCAGGACGTCTTCGGCGTCGTGCACCGACCCGAGCATCCGGTAGCAATGCAGGTGAAGCTCGTGACGGTACGGCCCGACCAGCGCCCCGAACGCCAGCTCGTCACCACTGCGCGCCTCCCGCAGTAGCCGCCGCTCCAGGTCAGAGGGCAACCGAGACTGGGTCACGACCACATGGTGACCGAGCCTGGTCGGCGGTGCGCCTTATGCACGCGCCGCCATCACCCCCCGGAGCTCCTGCGCATCGTAGATCAGCTCCCCGGTCACGATCTCGCCGTCACGCACCTGCAAGATCTCCGCTGACGTCATCGGCGCAACGGGCAGGGCCATCTCCCAGTCGATGATCGAGCACACCGTCCCGCCGTCCACGAACTGCCGCCGGACGACGAACCGGGTCACGAGAGGACCCGCCTCCCCGGCCATCGCACGGAAACCCTCCGCCGAGTCGAAACTGCCCACAGGACCGGTGAACGCGAAATCCGGCGCGAGTGGCACGCCGCTGAAGTCGCCCTTCCCATCGGCCCACGCCTCGTAGTAGCCGGCTACAACGTCACGAACGGACACGAAACCTCCAAAATTCGCGGGGGCGCAGAGGCGCCTCACTGATAAGGACCCCCGCCGCATCAGCCAAGTGACCGGTCCCGCCGGACGTTCTCCGACCTGCCGGTTCCCCGGACACA
>JBOGDY010000106.1:0-7201 GCA_050742955.1 Actinomycetes bacterium
CCCCGCCCGCGGCGGGGCCGTTCTGGTCGGCCCCCTCGCCCTGCTGGCCCTGCTGGTCTGCCCCGGCTCCACGACCGTCGTCGCGTCGGGCGCGACCGCGGCGGCCGCGGCTGCGGGCTCGGACGCGTCGGCGCTCCGGTTGCTCGAGCACGCGACGGTGGCGCCGGCCCGGACGAGCTATCGCGGGGTCCAGTTCGTCGCGGTCTGGACCGCGCACGGCACCTCCAGCGTCATCGTCGAGGTCGACCACCGGGCCGGTGAGGGCACCGACGTACGCGGCGCCGCGACCCCCGGCCGGCCCGCCTTCTCGTCCTTCCTGGCCGCGGGGGACGCCGAGCTGTCTCTCATGGGCGGGCGCGCCCTGCGCCTGCTGACAGGCAGCTACCGGGTGCGGCTGGCCGGCGAGGAGCGGGTGGCCGGGCACCGCGCCGACGTCGTCGAGGTGCGGCGCGCCGGCGCGCGGCTGCCGTCCGCCCGGTTCTGGCTGGACCGGGCGACGCACCTGGTGCTGCGGCGCGAGGACTACGACGAGGCGGGCCGGACCAGCCGGGCCAGCGCCTTCGTCGAGGTGTCCCTCGCCCCCGTGGCCGGTGGCGACCCGACCGGGCCGGCCGGGACCGCACCTGCGTCGCAGCGACCGACTGCCTGGCCCGACGCGATCGACGCCGGGCGACTGGCCGGGATGCGCGCCAAGGGGTGGGACTGCCCCAGCAGGCTGCCCGGACCGCTGCACCTGGTCGACGCCCGGCGCAGCACCACCGGGGGCATCGTGCACCTGAGCTACACCGACGGGCTCGCCAGCGTCTCCGTGTTCCAGCAGTGGGGACGCCTCGACGGCGACCGGCTGGACGGCTATCGCCGTGACGAGGTCGCCGGGGTGCCGGTGCACGTCCTCGACGGGGTGCCGCAGCAGCTGGTCTGGTCCGCTCGCGGTCGCATCTTCACCGTCGTGGCGGACGCCCCACCGCGTACGGTGGAGGCGGTGGTCTCGGCGTTGCCGCACGGGAGCGCCGACGGGGGTGGCTTGCAGCGGCTCGGCCGGGGCATGGACCGGATGGCGTCGTGGTTCAACCCGTTCGAGTGAGGCCCCGACGCGAGGCGACGACGAGGTCAGGAGCGCACGACGATGAGCGACGAGCCCAGGTCACCCGGGGGCGGGCCGGACGACGGGACCCCCTGGTGGTCGCGTCCCTCCGGTGACAGCTGGGACGCGCCGTCGTACGCATCGCACCCCGCGGAGGGTCAGGGTCGCGCCGACGAGCCACCCACCCAGCCGGTCTACGCCGCCCCCGAGCAGGGGCAGCACGCCAACCCGCAGCCCCACGCCTACGGCCCGTCGCGGCAGCCCCAGGCGGCGCCGCCCCAGCCCTACGCCGCGCCGTCGCACCCCTACTCCGGGCCGCCGTCGCCGGGCTGGGCCGGCGACCGTGGCCGCCCCGACGAGTTCGACACCCTCGGTCGCGCCCCCACCACGCGCAAGGGGCCGGGGACGGGCCTCCTCGTCACGCTGGCCCTGCTGATCGCCCTCCTGGCCGGCGGCACGGGCGGCGCGGCCGGCTACCTGCTGGCCCAGCGGGGGGACGACGTGGCGGTCGACGGCGCCGACCTCGGTGCCGCGCCGTCCCGCTCCGTCGAGCGTCCGGCCGGCTCGATCCCGGCGGTGGCCGAAGGCGTGCTGCCCAGCGTGGTGCAGATCAAGGTCGAGACCTCGGAAGGACGCGGGACCGGGTCGGGCTTCGTCATCGACGACGACGGACTGGTCCTCACCAACAACCACGTGGTGGCCGGAGCGGACGGGGCGGATATGCAGGTCGCCTTCCAGGACGGTACGACGACCAGCGCCCGTCTCGTCGGCAGGTCCGACAGTTATGACCTTGCCGTGCTGAAGGTCTCCGCCAAGAACCTGACGCCGCTGCGCCTGGGCAACTCCGACGACGTGGTCGTCGGCGACCCGGTGATCGCGATCGGGTCGCCGCTCGGGCTGTCGGGCACGGTGACAAGCGGCATCGTGAGCGCGCTCAACCGACCCGTGACGGCCGGCGACCGTGGCAGCGACGACAGCGCCTACATCAACGCGGTGCAGACCGACGCCGCGATCAACCCCGGGAACTCCGGCGGCCCCCTGGTCAACCTCGACGGGGAGGTCGTCGGCGTCAACTCGGCCATCGCGACCGTGGGCTCCCCGCTGCCGGGCGAGGGCGGCAACATCGGGGTGGGCTTCGCCATCCCGATCAACCAGGCGCGGCTGACCGCGGAGCAGCTGATCAAGACCGGGGAGGCACAGTTCCCGATCATCGGCGCCAGCCTCGACGGCGCCTACCAGGGCGAGGGTGCGCGCATTGCGGACTCCACCCCGGCCGGAAGCAACCCGCCCGTGCTGCCCGACGGTCCGGCCGACCGGGCCGGGCTGCGGCCGGGCGACGTCATCGTGGAGATCGACGGGAAGCCGGTCGAGGACAGCGCCCAGCTGATCGTGGCGATCCGCAGCAAGCGTCCCGGCGAGTCGGTCTCCCTCACGGTGCGCCGCGACGGCGACGAACGGAACTTCGAGGTCGAGCTCGGGTCGTCCAACGGCTGAGCGCGGCTAGCCTGGTGGCCCACCGACGACGACGGCGTGGTCACGGAGCGCAGGAAAGGACGCGACGTGTTCGGGATCGGCACCGGGGAGCTCATCGCGCTGGCGGTGCTCGCCCTGCTGGTGCTGGGGCCGGACAAGCTGCCCCGGTTCGCGGCCGACGCGGGCCGGTTCGTCCGACAGGTGCGGCGGATGGCCGACACGGCCCGCGATGACGTACGCCGTGAGCTCGGCCCCGAGTTCGCCGACATCGACATCTCCGACCTCGACCCGAAGTCGTTCGTCCGCAAGCACGTCCTCGACCCCGATGAGCTGGGGCTGGACGACCTCGACGGAGAGAAGCAACGTCGGCGTGGGAGCGCCTCCGCGAAGGGCCGGGGCACGGCGAACGGCGAGCACGTCGCGGGGCCCGCACCGGCGATCGGCGAGCACGTCACCGAGCCGGCCACACCGCCCTACGACCCCGACACCACCTGACCCTGACTCCCACGCACCCGGGGGGGAGCCACCCGCCTGACTCCCACGCACCCGGGGGGCGCCGCCCGCCTGACTCCCACGCACCTTTGGTGCGGGTGGGGCCGGTGGGGCGATCTCGGCGCATCAGCAGGGGGCAGCGGCCACCTTGGTCCGTGGGGGTCAGCGGGAGGCGACGTGCCGCAGCGTCGGCGGGCGTGGCGGTGGGTTGCAGAGGTGGGGCGTCACCCGGCGGGGGTCAGGCCGAGCGACATCCCGGCCAGGCCGCGCTTGCGGGCCCCGAGCCGCTCGGCGATGGCGAGCAGCTCGCGCGCGGCCGGCGCCTCCGGGTCGTCGATCACGAGCGGACGGCCCTGGTCGCCGCCCTCGCGCAGCCGGACGTCGATGGGCACCTGGCCCAGCAGCGGCACATCCGCCCCGACCGCCCGGGTGAGACCTGCGGCGACCTGCTGCCCGCCGCCGCTGCCGAACACCTCGACCCGTTCGTCGCAGTTGGGGCACGGCAGGTAGGACATGTTCTCGATGACGCCGGCGATCTGCTGGTGGGTCTGCAGCGCGACCGTGCCCGCACGCTCGGCGACCTCGGCCGCGGCCTGCTGCGGCGTGGTCACCACCAGGATCTCGGCCGGCGGCACGAGCTGGGCCACGGAGATCGCGATGTCGCCCGTGCCGGGTGGGAGGTCCATGAGCAGCACGTCGAGGTCGCCCCAGTAGACGTCGGCGAGGAACTGCTGGAGCGCCCGGTGCAGCATCGGTCCGCGCCACACGACCGGGGCGTTGTCGGCCACGAACATGCCGATCGAGATGACCTTCACGTCGTGGGCCACCGGCGGCATGATCATCTGCTCGACCTGTGTGGGCCGGCCGGTGACACCGAGCATGCGGGGCACCGAGTGGCCGTAGATGTCGGCGTCGACCACCCCCACCCGGAGACCGGACCGGGCCATCGCCGCGGCCAGGTTGACCGTGACCGACGACTTGCCGACCCCGCCCTTGCCGGATGCCACGGCGTAGACCTTGGTGAGCGACCCGGGCTTGGCGAAGGGGATCTCCCGCTCCGCCGCGCCGGACTCGGAGCGCAGCCGCGACTGCAGCGACTGGCGCTGCTCCGCACTCATCACGTCGAGGTCGACCTCGACGGCGCCCACGCTGTCGACGCCGGAGACGGCGGCGGTCACCTCGCGGGTGATCGTGTCGCGCATCGGGCAGCCGGACACCGTGAGGAAGATCCCGACCCGGACCGTCCCGTCGTCGGCGAGGTCGACCGACTTGACCATCCCCAGGTCGGTGATCGGTCGGCGGATCTCGGGGTCGTTGACGGTGGCCAGAGCGGCGTGGACGGCGGCGAGCACGGTTTCCCTGTTGGTGACGGGCATGTTGCGATGGTACGTCGGGTGCGGCCGGCCGGCGTCCGGGAGGTGCCCGGCCTTTCCCCGCCGTACCATCGGGGTCATGCACGGAGCAGGCGACCTCACCCCCGGGCAGATGGCCGCCTGGCGCCGGTTCCTGCGGGCGCACTCGGTCGTCATCCGGGCGCTCGAGGCCGACCTGCTCGCCGAGCAGCAGCTGCCGCTGGCCTCCTACGACGTCCTCGTCCAGCTCGTCGAGGCACCCGAGCGCCGGCTGCGCATGACCGAGCTGGCCGCGCGCGTGCTGCTCTCCCGCAGCGGGCTCACCAGGCTCGTCGACCGGCTCGAGCGCGAAGGCCTGGTGCGCCGCGAGGCCTGCGACAGCGATGCGCGCGGGCTCTTCGCGGTGCTGACCGACGACGGACTGGCCCGGCTGCGGCGCGCGACCCCGACCCATCTGCGCGGCGTCCGCGACTACGCCGTCGGGCGGCTCGACGACGACGACCTCGCGGTCCTCGACCGCATCCTGGCGCGCATGCTCGGTGAGCAGCCGCCAGAGGCGCCGGTCGCCGACGAGCAGGCGGTCACGGCCGCGGGATGACCCGCGCCGCCTCCTCGAACGTCGTCACGCCGGCCAGCGCCTTCGCCGCGGCGGCGTCGTGCAGCCTGGTCATGCCCCGGGCGGCGTGCGCCAGGGCCTGCTCGCTGGGGTCGTGGCTGAGCACCTGCCGCAGCACCGCGTCGATGGGCAGCACCTCGAACACACCGACCCTGCCGCGGTAGCCGGTGTCCCCGCACTCCGCACACCCGACGGCGCGGCGTGGCGTGGACCCGGTCAGGGCGTCCTCGGTGACGCCCAGCTGGGCCAGCAGGCCGGGGTCGGGCGCCTCGTCCGGCACGGCGCACGTCGGGCAGGGGCGCCGGACCAGCCGCTGCGCGACCACGGTGCTGATCGAGGTGCCGACCAGGAACGGCTCGACCCCCATGTCGACCAGCCGGCTGACCGCCGACACGGCGCTGTTGGTGTGCAGTGTCGTCAGGACCAGGTGACCGGTCAGTGCGGCCTTGATCGCGAGCTCGGCCGTCTCGCTGTCGCGAACCTCGCCGACCAGGACGACGTCCGGGTCCTGTCGCAGCACGGCGCGCAGCCCGCGCCCGAAGGTGAGGCCGGACCGCTCGTGCACCTGGACCTGGGTGATCCCGGCCATCTGCACCTCGACCGGGTCCTCCAGCGTGATGACGTTGCGCACGGGGGACTGGATCTCGTGCAGGGCCGAGTAGAGCGTGCTGGTCTTGCCGGAGCCGGTCGGGCCGGTGATCAGGACGAGGCCCTGAGCGCTCTCGACCGCCCTCCTCAGGTCGTCGAGCTGGCCGGGCTCGAGACCCAGCTCGCCCAGCCGCGGCACCTGCTCGGCCCGGGTCAGCAGCCGGACCACCACCTTCTCGCCGTGCAGGGAGGGGATCGTGCTGACCCGAGCGTCGACGGGCCTGGTGTCCACCGTGATACGGGTCCGGCCGTCCTGCGGGAGGCGTCGCTCGGCGATGTCGATCCCGGAGACGATCTTCAGGCGGCTCACCACCGACGCCTGGGCACCGCGCGGCACCGTCATCACCTCGCGCAGCATCCCGTCGACGCGGTAGCGGACGCGCAGGCCGCTCGCCTGCGGCTCGAGGTGGACGTCGCTGGCGCCGACGTGCACCGCGTCGGCGAGCAGCATGCCCACCAGCCGGACGGTGGGCGCGTCGTCGGCCTCGGCGGCAGCGGCGGCGTTCTCGGACTCGGTCGGACCGACCTCCACGTCCTCGAAGTAGGTCGTCATGTCCGACGAGTCCCCGGCCAGCGACCAGGCCCGCGTCAGGTGGTCCCGCACCTGGGTCTCCGTGGCCACCAGCACCGTGAGGCTGGTCGCACCGGTGCGCAGCCGCACGTCGTCGAGCGCGAACACGTCGGTCGGGTCGGAGACGGCGACGGTGACGTGCGAGCCGTCCCGGTCCGTGACGAGGACACCCAGCCGCTGGGCGACGGTACGCGGCAGCAGCCGGGCGACCTCCGGCTGGACCGGGAACCTGTTGAGATCGACCACGTCGAGCTCGAGCTGCTCGGCGAGGGCTTCGACGATCTGCTGTTCGGAGACCAGGCCGGCATCGACGAGGACGTGCCCGAGCCGCCGACGGGGACCGATGACCGTGCGCTGGGCGGCCAGCGCCTCGGCGTGCTCCTCCTCGGTCAGGGCGCCGGAGGCCAGGAGCACGTCGCCGAGGCGGCGCCGGACCCGGCCGGGCAGCCATAGTTCGTCGGTCTCGGGCCGGCCGTGGAGTGGGTCGCTCACCTGTCCACGATCGGTAAGATGATCTTGAAACTTCAGGCTCGCTCGCCCGGAACCTTGGGCAGCTCCGCCTCACCACCCTCTTGGCGGTCATCCAGCTCGTCGAGCAGCTGACGCAGCTCGGACCGGACGAAGTCGCGGGTCGCCACGTCGCCGACGGCGATGCGCAGCGAGGCCAGCTCGCGGGTCAGGTAGGACGTGTCGGCGATGTTGCGCTCGGCGCGGGCGCGGTCCTGCTCATACTGCACCCGGTCGCGGTCGGCCTGCCGGTTCTGGGCGAGCAGGATCAGCGGGGCGGCGTAGGAGGCCTGCAGGGACAGCATCAGGGTGAGGAACACGAAGGGGTAGTCGTCGAAGATGAGCGTCTCCGCGACCACGTTCCAGATCAGCCAGACCGTGACGAACACGGTCATGTAGACGAGGAACCGGCCGGTGCCGATGAAGCGGGCGATGCGCTCGCTCAGCCGACCGAAGGC
>JBOGDY010000107.1:0-7106 GCA_050742955.1 Actinomycetes bacterium
GCGGATGAGCGTGCCGGCGGCCTTCGACGCGCACACCCGCGGCGGCTGGCGTGCGGCCGGAGTCGACGACGGCGGCGTGCTGCGCGCCGGGGCACCCGCCACCTTCGCGGTCTGGGCGGGCGCCGGTGCGGGGCTGCCCGAGCTCGCGGACGGGCAACCGCTGCCGGAGTGCCGGCGCACCGTCGTACGGGGTGCAGTGGTGTTCGACGCGGTTGACGGTCAGCGCGCGGAGGCGACCCGGTCGTTGTAGCCGGGGGCGAGCTCCTGCCCGGACCGCGCGGCGATCGCGGCCATCACCTCGTCGGTGATGCGCCGGCGCGCCAGGCCCGGAGGGAGGTCGGCGTGCGTCTCGGGCCGGACCGGCGGCGCGAACCGCACGTGCACCCGCCGGACGCGGGGGAAGCGGGCACCCACCGGCTGCACCCGGTCGGTGCCGACCAGGGCGACCGGCAGCACCGGCGCACCCGAGGCCAGCGCCAGCCAGCCGACGCCGGTGCGGCCGCGGTAGAGCCGGCCGTCGCGGGAGCGGGTGCCCTCGGGGTAGAGGGCGAACGCGTCGCCCCGGGCGAGCACCTCACGGGCGAGGTCGAGCGAGGCCTGCGCGTCGCGCTGCTGCTCGCGATGGACCGGGACCGCGCCGAAGGTCCGGAAGAACAGCCGCCGCGGCAGGCTGGCCAGCGAGCGGCCCTCCCAGTACTCGGCCTTGGCCAGGAACACGACCCGGCGCGGCATCGCCAGCGGTATCACGATGCTGTCGATGAACGACAGGTGGTTGCTCGCCACGATGACCGGGCCGGTGGACGGCACGTGCTCGCGGCCCTCGATCACCGGTCGCCACACGACCCGGAAGAGCACCAGGCAGACCAAGCGCGTCACCGCGTACAGCATGCAGGGGCTCCCGGGGCGGGCTCGAGGACAGGCTCGACCGTATCCGGCCGGTCCCGGACCACCGTGGGCGGCAGCCACGAGCACCCACGCGCGGCCGCAGCGTCGGCTGGGCAGGGCGCGTGCGGGGACGCTACCCTGACGGACGGCCTCCGGTGACCAGCCCGGATCGACGGACTCCTTCCGGTCCGCGGCCACCTCGACCGTAATTCGTCCACCTCTGCCCGGGAGTACTCGCATGGCCGCCTCGACGCACCGGTCGCGGCTGGACCTCGATCCCGCGCTGGTGCGCCGGGCCCGGGCCCTGGCCCGGAAGGTCGGCCGGCCGGTCGTCCGGCTGGCCCGGACCCACACCACGGTGTCCGTCGAGCGCGCGGTGCTGCGGCTGGGCGGGGTGACCGGCGCCGACCCGGACGGCATCCCCTGGGTCAACCGGCTGGTCGACGCGGTCCGCGACGAGGTCGGGCTCGAGCACGGGGTGGCCCTGCCGGTCTGGGACGCGCTGTTGCGGGGCGGGCCGGGCGACGTGACGGAGCTGGCCCAGAAGGCCGCGACCGGGGGCGTGCGGTTCCGGATCCCGCAGGGCCGCGACGGCGACCGGGCCCGACGCGCGGCCACCCGTCAGGTGGGCACCGGGATCAAGGCGATCGACCGGCGTCGTAGCGAACGCGACCGTCTGGTCCGCCGGATCGGCGACGCGCCGCGCCAGCCGTGGATCTACCTCATCGTGGCCACCGGCGACATCCACGAGGACATCCCGCAGGCGCAGGCCGCCGCACGCGAGGGCGCCGACGTCATCGCGGTGATCCGGTCCACCGGGCAGTCGCTGCTCGACTACGTGCCCGAGGGCGCGACCCGGGAGGGCTACGCCGGGACCTACGCGACGCAGGAGAACTTCCGGCTGATGCGGGCCGCCCTCGACGACGTGTCGCGCGAGCTCGGCCGCTACGTCCGGCTGACCAACTACGCGTCCGGGCTGTGCATGCCGGAGATCGCGACGCTGGCCGGGCTCGAGCGGCTCGACATGATGCTCAACGACTCGATGTACGGCATCCTCTTCCGCGACATCAACCCGGTGCGCACCTTCGTCGACCAGCGCTTCTCCCGCCAGGTGCACGCCCGTGCCGGCATCATCATCAACACCGGCGAGGACAACTACCTCACAACCGCCGACGCCGTCGACGAGGCGCACACCGTCACGGTCAGCCAGCTGCTCAACGAGTTCTTCGCCAAGGAGGCCGGGCTCGAGGACTGGCAGCTCGGTCTCGGGCACGCCTTCGAGATCGACCCCGACATCCCCGACTCGTTCAGGCTCGAGCTGGCCCACGCGCTGCTCGCCCGCGAGCTGTTCCCCCGGGCGCCGCTGAAGTGGATGCCGCCGACCAAGCACATGACCGGCGACGTGTTCCGGGGCTACCTGCTGGACGGGTTCTTCAACCTGGTCGGGGCGATGACCGGCCAGGGCATCCTGCTGGTCGGCATGATGACCGAGGCGGTGGTGACGCCGTTCCTCTCCGACCGCGACCTGGCGCTGCAGAACGTGCGCTACGTGATGAGCGCGGCGGGAAACCTGCACGAGGACTTCCATCCCCGCCCCGGCGGGTTCATCCAGGCGCGCGCGCACCGGGTGCTCGGGGAGGCCGTGGAGCTGCTGGAGCGCATCGTCGACGAGCCCGGCCCGGCCCCGCTGCTCGACGCGATCAGCGACGGGACGTTCGGGCTGATGAAGCGGCCGGCGGATGCGGGCAAGGGCTACGACGGGGTCGTGGCGCAGGCGCCGGCGTACGTCAACCCGGCGACGGACCTGCTGGAGGGACGGGAGCGGTGACTCACCTCCACGACACGAGCGACACGCGCGACGTGAGCGAACCGCGGATCGTGCGGCCCTACGGCGACACCACCGGCGACGGGATGGTGCAGACGTCGTTCACCCTGCCGCTGCCGCACGACAAGCGGGCCGAGGGTGCCGCCCTGCAGCTGGCAGCCAAGATGGGCATGGACCCGGCGATGATGGTGCACGCGAAGGCGATGGGCCCACACTTCACGTTCTTCGTGGTCTACGGGCGGGTGAACCATCTCGTCGACCTGTCCGAGGTCCAGGTGGTCGAGCGCGAGTTCCCGCTGCTGGCGCCCAAGGAGGTCAACGCGGCCATCAAGAAGAGCCTGCGCCGCAAGCTGGTCGTCCTCGGCGCCTGCATCGGCACCGACGCCCACACCGTCGGCATCGACGCCATCCTCAACATCAAGGGCTTCGCGGGGGAGAAGGGGCTGGAGTACTACCGGGAGGTCCAGGTGGTGAACCTCGGTGCGCAGGTGCTGGTCCCGGACCTGGTCGCCAGGGCCCACGACACCAAGGCCGACGCGGTGCTGGTGTCCCAGGTGGTGACCCAGCGCGACGCCCACCTGAAGAACACCCGGGAGATGGCGGCCGCGTTCCGCGAGGCCTACCCGGCGGGCCGGCGCCCGCTGCTGGTGGTGGGTGGCCCCCGTTTCGACGACAAGGGGAGCGCCCACCTCGGGGTCGACCGCATCTTCGGTCGCGGTACGACGCCGGGTGAGGTCGCGAGCTATCTGGTGCACGCGCTGACGAGCCCGGGAGCAGGGGCGCGCCGTGACTGACGAAGAACGGCTGGGCCTGACCGTCACCCATCGCAGGTACGTGCCCTACTCGCATGCGCACTACGCCGGGAACCTGGTCGACGGCGCCTACCTGCTCGCGCTGTTCGGTGACGTCGCGACCGAGGTGTGCATCCGCACCGACGGCGACGAGGGCCTCTTCGCGTCCTACGCGGACGTCCAGTTCCGCGCGCCGGTCCAGGCCGGCGACGTGGTGGAGGTCGTGGCCACCGTGTCGCGGGTCGGGACACGCAGCCGCGGCCTGGACCTCGAGGCCCGGGTGGTCTGCCGCGGCCGCCCGGACGTGTCCGCCTCGGCCGCCGAGGTGCTCGATCCGCCGCTGGTCGCTGTGACCGCCCGCGGCACCGTCGTGGTCCCCGCGACCGCCTGAACGACATCTCTCGACCGCCCGGCCGAGCCGCCATCACCCGAACGGCCGACAACTGGGGCGCGTGTCCGCGTCGACACGCCGGATACCCTTGGAAAACCTGGCAAAATCGTCCGTACGGCGAGCCACCCCCTACCTGCGGCTTTCCGCGTTTCCGCAGGTCAAGGCACGGTTGACAGACCACGCCTCGGAGGGCAAAGGTTGCCGACGTCCACCATCAGGACAACCGTTACGGCTCCCCCTCAGCGACACCTTCATGGGCCGGCTTCGGGCCAAGGGACGGCGCAATGCGCAAGCGCCGTTCGGGTGCCAGGTCCGACCGCCGACGTCGCACCGACACGGGGTGGGGTGGAGTCGTCGGGGGTGAGACACGGGAAAGGGCCCGACCGCCCAGTAGACAACGGTCCTCGGCTCCGGCTGCCAGTCGGACGAGGTCGGTCCGAAGGGACCTGGTCGGGCCCTGACCCGTCTCCGGGCCCGGCTCCGCCGTCCGACACGTCGTCACTGCGGGGCACCGCGGGGCACTGCCGGCACCACGACGTTCCCGCGACCGTTGTACGTTCACGTCGTCACCGGCCGATGCCGGCGTGAGGCAGCGGGCAGAGCGGCGGGAGGTGCGAGGACGGTGAGCGGCGCGGCAACCGGGACCCGGCCGCCCTGGTCGCTCGGCCGTCAGCTCGCACACCAGGCCGGCTCGGGAGCGTCCGGCTCCGGCCGGCTCTGGCCGCGGCTGATCGGGGCCGGCGTCAGCGGCCTGCTGGCCACCGCCGCGTTCCCGCCCTACGACCTGTGGCCGCTGGCCGTGCCGGCGGTGACCCTGCTGGTGCTCGTCTGCCGGGGTCAGCGGCCCCGCCGCGCGGCCCTGCTCGGCCTGGTGCACGGCCTGGGGCTGTTCCTCCCGCTGCTCGAATGGATGCGGGTGATCGGGCCGGACGCCTGGGTCCTGCTGTCGCTGCTGGAGGCCGCCTTCGTGGCCACGATGGCCGGGCTGCTCCCCCTGCTCGACCGGCGCCCGCTGTGGCCGGTGTGGGTTGCCTGCCTGTGGGTCGCGCAGGAGCTGGCCCGGGCCACGGTGCCCTTCGGTGGGTTCCCGTGGGGCCGGCTCGCCTTCGGGCAGACGGCCGCGCCGTACGCGCCGTACGCCGCCCTCGGCGGCGCGCCCCTGGTGACCTTCGCGACCGCGCTCAGTGGTGCGCTGCTCGCGTACGCGGTGGTGACCCGGGACCGGCGGCGACCGGCCGCCCTCGGCGCCGTCGCCATCGCGGTCGCCGTCCCGGTGGCGGGCCTCGCCGTGCCGCTGCCCACCGACGGGACGCCCACCACGGCGGCCGTCGTGCAGGGCAGCGTGCCCGGCTCCGGGCTGGACTTCGCCGGCGAGCGCGAGGAGGTGCTGCGCCGGCACGTGGCGGCGACACGGCGGCTGGCCGACGACGTCCAGGCCGGACGGGTGGCCGCACCCGACCTGGTGATCTGGCCCGAGAACGCCTCCGACATCGATCCGTTCGGCGACGCGGGCGCCCGCGCGCTGATCGACGCGGCGGTGGACGCGGTCGGAGTGCCGGTGCTGGTGGGCGCGGTCCTCGACGGGCCCGGGCCCGATCACGTCAGCAACACCGGCATCGTCTGGGACCCCGAGTCGGGGCCCGGGGCACGCTACGTGAAGAGGCACCCGGTGCCGTTCGGCGAGTACATCCCCTTCCGGGAGCAGCTGGGCGGGCTGGTCTCGCGGCTGGACCAGATCCCCCGCGACTTCTACGCAGCCGACCGTCCCGGGGTGCTCCAGGTCGGGCCGGCGCGGGTCGGTGACGTGATCTGCTTCGAGATCGCCTACGACGGACTGGTCCGCGACGTCGTCGACCGGGGTGCCCAGGTCGTCGTGGTGCAGACGAACAACGCGACCTACAACGGCACCGGCCAGCCCGCCCAGCAGCTGGCCATGTCACGGCTGCGGGCGGTCGAGCTCGGCCGGTCGGTGCTGGTCGCCTCGACCAGCGGCCTCAGCGCGGTCGTGGCTCCGGACGGGGCGTTGCTGGCGGGGACGGACGAGTACGAGGCCCGCACCCTGGTCCGCGCGGTGCCGCTGCGTGACGGGCGCACGGTGGCGGCCCGGCTCGGTGGCTTGCCCGAGTGGGTCCTTGCCGGCCTCGGGCTGGGAGCGGCGGCGGTCGGGGCTGCCGCGGCCCGGCGGTCACGCAGGGAGCTGGCAGGTGCCGGTCGGTGAACGGCGCGGAGCCGGTGGGCGGAGAGACTGCGGACGGGCATCGCTCGGGCCCGGACGGCGTGCTGGTGGTGGTCCCCACCTACAACGAGTGCGCGAACCTCGAGCGGGTCGTCGACCGCCTGCGCCGGGCGGTCCCGGCGGCCGACGTGCTGGTTGTCGACGACGCGAGCCCGGACGGCACCGGTCGGCTGGCCGACGCGCTGGCCGCCGCCGACCCGGCGGTGCGTGTGCTCCACCGGCCGACCAAGTGCGGGCTGGGCCGCGCCTACGTCGACGGGTTCCGCTGGGGGCTGGGCCGCGGCTACCAGGTGCTGGTCGAGATGGACGCCGACGGCTCCCACCAGCCGGAGCAACTGCCACGGCTGCTGGAGTCCCTGCGTGGGGCCGACCTGGTCCTCGGCTCGCGCTGGGTGCCGGGCGGGCGGGTGGAGAACTGGCCGGCAGCCCGGCGGCTGCTGTCGTGGGGCGGCAACACCTACGTCCGGGTCGCTCTCGGGCTCGGGCTGCGGGACGCGACCGGAGGCTTTCGGGCGTTCCGGCGTGCCACCCTGGAGGCGATGGACCTCTCGGGGGTGTCCAGCCAGGGCTACTGCTTCCAGGTCGACCTGGCCTGGC
The DNA here is from genome assembly GCA_050742955.1 of Actinomycetes bacterium. Lineage (GTDB taxonomy): Bacteria > Actinomycetota > Actinomycetes > JACCUZ01 > JACCUZ01 > CAWIXB01. The sequence continues at coordinate 6,726 of JBOGDY010000107.1, forward strand.
GGGTGCTGAGGTCGGGGCGTGCCGTGGTCGAGGTGCCCATCACCTTCGTCGAGCGGGAGGCGGGGAGCAGCAAGATGAGCCGGGCGATCGTCGGTGAGGCCCTGTGGCGGGTCACGGGGTGGGCGGTCCGGCACCGGGCAGCCCAGCTCCGTGGACTGCTCGGCAAGGGGAGGGGCTGACCGCCGTGGGCGCCGTCCTGGTCCTGTTGTTCATCGTGGTGCCCCTCCTGGAGGTCTACGTGATCGTCCAGGTGGGGCAGGAGATCGGGGCCCTGCCCACGGTGGTGCTGCTGCTGGTCGAGAGCGCCCTGGGCGCGTGGCTGGTCAAGCGGGAGGGGCGGCGGGCATGGTTGGCGCTGCGCACCGGGGCCGCCTCGGGGCG
>JBOGDY010000108.1:0-7082 GCA_050742955.1 Actinomycetes bacterium
GGGCTGGCCGGCTGGCTGAAGCGCGCCGACCGGCCGCACCCCGGCACCGACGGGTTCGCCGACGACCGGCCCACGGACCGGCGCCGCGGCGACGCCATCGCCGAGCTGTTCACCGCCAACGCCGCCACCCCCGACCAAGCCGACCCCGACGGGCAGGACGACCAGGACGGGCAGGACGGGCAGGGCGAGGGCGAGCAGGGCGCGGGCGGGCAGGAGCCCGAGGGGGCTGAGGGGGCCGATGACCCGGCCCGGCTCTGGACCAAAGATGCCGACGCGCCGTCCGACGCGCAGCACGACGGGCCCGACGGGACGGTCGTGTGCCCGCCGTCGAACGTGGCCATCACCGTGTCCATCGCGCTGGCCGAGCTACACGCCCGGCTCGGGCAGGTCGGGCTGCTGGGCACCGGCGGCACCCTCACCCCCACCCAGCTGCGCCGGCTGGCCTGCGACGCCGCCATGATCCCCGCCGTCCTCGGCGGACCCGGCCAGATCCTCGACCTCGGCCGCGCCACCCGCGACTGGACCCTCCCGCAGCGCCGCGCGGTCACCCTGCGCGACCAAGGGTGCGCCGCCCCCGGCTGCGACCGGCCCCCCGCCGCCTGCCAGATCCATCACCGCGACCACTGGGAGGACGGCGGCCCCACCGACCTGTGCAACGCCTGCCTGCTCTGCACCTTCCATCACCAGCAGGTCCACCGGCAGGGCTGGCGGGTAGTGCTCGCCGCCAACGGCTACCCCGCGTTCATCCCACCCGCCTCGATCGACCCCGAACGAAGACCGAGACAGCACCACCGATACCGACTCGAGCTGCTCACCACCAGACGACGAAACTGACGGCGATGAATACCGGCGGCCGGCGCAACGTCCGTCTAGCCGTGGGCCCGCTCATAGGCCGCCACCACGTCGGCAGGAATCCGTCCGCGCTCGTTGACCTTCTGGCCGTTCTGCCGGGCCCACTCGCGGATCTCGGCTGTGCGGGTGTCGCGACCCGCACGGCGGGTCCGGCCGCGGCCGGCGGACCTGCCACCCACCCGGCGGGCGGTGCCGACGTAGGGGGCGAAGGAATCGCGCATCTTGGCCGCGTTGGCAGCGCTCAGGTCGATCTCGTAGGCGACGCCGTCGAGGGAGAAGCTGACGGTCTCGTCGGCCGATCCGCCGTCGACGTCGTCCACGAGGATCACCTGTACCTTTTGTGCCACGTCACAATTCCTTTCCTGATTTCCAATTTCTGTTGCACGAAATACTGATGCATCGGGCAGGTGAATTGCAAATAGGCGAGTTAATTTGCCAGACGGGCGCCCTTAATGGGGCTATCCGCGCGGAAAAGACGGCGGAACAGCCTCTACCTGGAGGGGTCACTGTCGTCGGGGGCGCCGTTCTTCGCGTCCTCGGCGGCCCGCATCCGGGCGTCCTCGGCGGCCCGCATCCGGGCGTCCTCGGCGGCCCGCACCCGGGCGTCCTCGGCGGCCCGCACCCCGGCGTCCTCTGAGTCCTCGGCGCCCTCCGAGCGCTTGGCGTGGCGGAAGACAGCGACTGCGATCGCGGCGAAGGCGGCCGCCACGACCGCAGGAGGGAGCAGGGCCGCGAGCACGTCCATCAGGTGGCCTCTGGCTTCAGCAGCGGGAAGGCGATGACCTCGCGGAGGCTGGTCGCACCGGTGAGCAGCCGCACCAGCCTGTCGATGCCCATCCCCATGCCTCCGGTGGGCGGCATGCCGTACTCGAGAGCGCGCAGGAAATCCTCGTCGAGCGCCATCGCCTCGGGGTCGCCCCCGGCAGCCTTGACCGACTGCTCGACCAGCCGGCGTCGCTGCTCGACCGGGTCGTTGAGCTCGGAGTAGGCGGGGGCCAGCTCGACTCCGCCGATGACGAGGTCCCAGGCCTCGACCAGGCCGGGTGCCGAACGGTGCGGCTTGGCGAGCGGGCGCACGTCGGCCGGGTAGTCCTTGACGAACGTGGGTTCCATCAGCGTGTGCTCGACCAGCTTCTCGAACAGCTCGAGCACTATCTCGCCGGCCCCCCACGACGGCTGCAGCGCCACGTCGTGCCGGTCGGCCAGCTTGCGCAACGCGTCTGTCGGGGTGTCGACGGTGATCTCGTCCCCAACGGCACCGGAAACGGCCTCGTGGATGGGCAGGTGCCGCCAGGGCGCCTCGAGATCGACCTCACCGCCGTGCCCGTCCGGCACGACGGGCCGGCCGACGGCGTGCGCGGCGTCCAGCACGATCGAGCGGGTGAGCTCGGCCATCGTGTCGTAGTCGCCGTAGGCCTGGTAGACCTCGAGCATCGTGAACTCCGCGCTGTGCGTGGCGTCGATGCCCTCGTTGCGGAAGTTGCGGCCGATCTCGTAGACCTGCTCGAAGCCGCCGACGATGAGCCGCTTCAGGTAGAGCTCGATCGCGATCCGCAGGTACATCGGCTGGTCGAACGCGTTGAGGTGCGTGGAGAACGGCCGGGCCGCGGCACCCCCGTGCAGCAGCTGAAGCTGGGGGGTCTCGACCTCGAGGTAGCCCTCGCGGTCGAGGGTCTCCCGCACCGAGCGCAGCACCCGGGCCCGGTCACCCACGAGGCGGCGGGAGTCGGCGTTGATGATGAAGTCCACATAACGCATGCGGACCCGGGCCTCGGGGTCGTTGAGGCCGTGGTGCTTGTCGGGCAGCGGCCGCAACGCCTTGGCCGTCATCGTCCACGTGTGCGCCAACACGGACAGCTCGCCGCGGCGTGAGGTGACGACCTCGCCCTCGACACCGACGTGGTCGCCGAGGTCGACGTCGGTCTTCCAGGCGTCCAGCGACTCCTCGCCCAGCTCGTCGAGCGACATCATCACCTGCAGGTCACCCGTGCCGTCGCGCAGCGTCGCGAAGCACAGCTTGCCGCCGGTGCGCGAGAGCATGACCCGGCCGGCCACGGCCACCCGCTCGCCGGTGCGCCGGTCCGGCTCGAGATCCGCGTGTGCGGTGCGCAGGTCGGCGATCGTGGTCGTCCGCCTGAACGTGACGGGGTAGGGCTCGACGCCCTTCTCCCGCAGCCGGTCGAGCTTGTCCCGGCGTACGCGCATCTGCTCGGGAAGCCCGTCGGACGGCGGATTGGTCGGCGGCTCGCTCACCGCCCCAGGCTACTGGCGCCCCGCACCGTCACCAGGCCGGGACGAGCCGGCGTGGTCAGCGGATCTGGTTGCGCTCGTAGACCAGGCGGAGCCCGACCAGGGTGAGCCACGGCTCGTGCGCGTCGATGGTCGCCGACTCCTCGAGCACCATCGGCGCCAGCCCGCCGGTCGCGATGACGGTCACGGTCTCCGGGTCGGACGCCAGCTCGGCGGCCATCCGCCGCACGACCCCGTCGACCTGCCCCGCGAACCCGTAGAGGATGCCGGCCTGCAGCGCCTCCACCGTGTTGCGGCCGATGACCGAGCGCGGCCGGGCCAGCTCGACGCGACGCAGCTGCGCGCCCCGGCGGCCCAGCGCGTCGACCGACACGTCGATGCCCGGCGCGATGGCCCCACCCAGGTACTCCCCCTTGGCCGACACCGCGTCGAACGTGGTCGCCGTGCCGAAGTCGACCACGATGCACGGGCCGCCGAACAGCGCCATCGCCGCGAGCGTGTTGACGATGCGGTCGGTGCCGACCTCCTTCGGGTTGTCGGTGAGGACGGGCACGCCGGTGCGCACTCCTGGCTCCACGACGACCGCCGGCACGTCGCCGTAGTAGCGCCGGCACATGTCCCGCATCTCGTGCAGCACTGCCGGCACCGTCGAGCACAGAGCGATGCCGTCGACCCGGGCACCATCCGGCCCGGGGTGCTGGGCCAGCAGGCCGCGCAGCACCACCGCGATCTCGTCGGCGGTCCGCTGCGACTCGGTGGCGATCCGCCAGTGCTCGACCAGGTCGTCGCCGTCGAAGAGACCGAGCACGGTGTGGGTGTTGCCCACGTCGATGGCGAGCAGCATCTACTCGACCGGACGCAGGTCGGAGCCGATGTCGAGCACCGGCGCCGAGTGGGTCAACGCGCCCACCGCCAGATAGTCCACGCCGGCCTCGGCCACCGCGCGGGCGCGCCGGAGCGACAGGCCGCCGCTGGCCTCCAGCCGGGCCCGGCCGGCGACCGCGGCGACAGATCTGCGCAGGTCCGGCAGGGACATGTTGTCCAGCAGCACCAGGTCGGCGCCGGCCTCCACCGCGGCAACCGCATCCTCGACCGAGTCGACCTCGACCTCGACCGACAGGTCGGGGAACTCGCCCCGGACCGCGCGGAACGCCTCGGCCACGCCACCGACGGCGAGCACGTGGTTGTCCTTCACCAGCGCCGCGTCCGACAGCGACAACCGGTGGTTGACGCCACCGCCGCAGCGCACCGCGTACTTCTCCAGAGCACGCAGGCCAGGCGTCGTCTTGCGGGTGTCCCTCACCTCCGCGCCCGTCCCCGTGACCTCGTCGACCCAACGCCGGGTCAGCGTCGCGACACCGGAGAGATGGCAGAGCAGGTTCAACGCGGTCCGCTCACCGGTGAGCAGGGCCCGGGTCGCGGCGGTCAGGCTCATCAGCACGTCTCCGCGGCGCACCGCGTCCCCGTCCTCGACCCTCCAGTCGATCTCGACGGCGTCGTCGCTGGCCAGCTCGAAGACCGCGGCCGCCACCGGCAGCCCGGCCACGACCCCGTCGTCGCGGGCCACCAGGTCGGCCGTCGACTCCTGCTCGAACGGCACCGTCGCCACGCTGGTCACGTCGACCCCGCCGTCGAGGTCCTCCTCGAGCGCGCGTTCGACCAGTTCTTCGACGTACGCCGGGTCGAGCCCGGCCTTCTCCAGCCGGGTGGTCGTCTCGTCGGTCAAGGTCACCGCTCCTCCACAGCCATCGTGATGGTCCCGTCCTCCAGGCGGGTCACCAGGTGGACCCGCCATCTGTCGTCGCTGTCCGGGAAGTCCTCGCGCCAGTGGCTGCCCCGGGTCTCCTCCCGCTGGCCGGCAGCACCGACCAGGGCCGAGGCGACCAGGTGCAGGTTGGTCGCCTCCCATGCCTCCGTGCACGGCGTCTCGTCCCTGCGCTGCCGCAGCCCGGTCAGGGTGCGCGCCACCCGGGTGAGGCTCTCGCCGCTGCGCAGCACGCCGGCACCTGCGGACATGGCCGGTGCGACCTCGTGGCGCACGGACGGCGCCAGCAGGCCGGGTGGCCGTGGGTCGGGCACCGGCTCCGCCTGTGGCGGCAGGTCCGTCGCGAGGTCGGCCGCGATCCGGTGACCGAACACCAGGCCTTCGAGGAGCGAGTTGGAGGCCAGCCGGTTCGCGCCGTGCACGCCGGTGCAGGCGACCTCGCCGCAGGCGTACAGCCCTGGGACGCCGGCGCGGCCGCGCAGGTCGGTGCGCACGCCGCCGGAGGCGTAGTGGCAGGCCGGTGCGACCGGGATCAGGTCGTTGACCGGGTCGATGCCGTGCTCCCGGCAGCTGGCCAGGATCGTGGGGAAGCGCAGCCGCCATCTGTCCTCGCCGAACGCGCGGGCGTCGAGCCACATGTGCGGCGACCCGGACTCGCGCATCCGCGACATGATCGCCTTGGCGACCACGTCGCGTGGCGCGAGATCGGCCAGCTCGTGCAGCCCGGTCATGAAGCGCTTCCCGTCGTCGTCGACGAGGAACGCTCCCTCGCCCCGCACCGCCTCGGAGACCAGCGGTTGCTGACCCGTGGACGCGGAGCCGAGCCAGAGCACGGTCGGGTGGAACTGGACGAACTCGAGGTCGGTCACCTCGGCGCCTGCGCGCAGCGCGACCGCGACACCGTCGCCGGTGGACACGGACGGGTTCGTCGTCGCGGCGTAGACCTGCCCCAGGCCCCCGGTAGCCAGCACCACAGCACGCCCGAGTACGGCGCCGACGCCGTCTCGCTGCCCGGTGCCGATGACGTGCAGGGTCAGCCCGCAGACCCGGCCGTCGGCGGAGCGCAGCAGGTCGAGCACCAGCGCGTGCTCGACGACGTCGATGCCGTCGTCGGCGTGCAGGGCGGCGATGAGCGCCCGCTCGATCTCCAGCCCGGTCGCGTCACCGCCCGCGTGCGCGATGCGGTCGCGGTGATGGCCGCCTTCCCGGGTCAGCGCGATCTCCCCGGCGACCGTGCGGTCGAAGTTCGTGCCGAGCCCGACCAGCTCGCGGACGCGCGCCGGCCCCTCCTCGACGAGCACCCGCACGGCGCGCTCGTCGCAGAGCCCGACGCCTGCCGTCAGGGTGTCGGCGAGGTGCTCCGCGGGTGAGTCCTCCGGCCCGAGCGCGGCTGCGATGCCGCCCTGGGCCCACCGGGTGGAACCGGCGTCGAGGTAGGTCTTGGTCACCAGCAGGACCCGCCCACCGGTGGTCCGGCGGGCGCCGAGCGCGGTCGTCAGACCGGCTATGCCCGAGCCGACGACGACGACGTCGACCTCGGTCCGCCAGCCCGGCTCCGGAGCCAGCAGGCGGTGACGCAGCGGCGGCCGCCGGTCGTCGGTGGTCGGCACGGTCACGCCGTCCCGAACGTGACGAGAACGTTGTCGATGAGGCGGGTGGAGCCGACCCTGGCCGCCACTGCGAGCAGCGCCTCGCCGGTGAAAGCGGCGGGCACGTCGCGCAGGGTGGCCGGGTCGACCAGGGCCAGGTAGTCGACCCCGACGCCCGGCTCGTCGTCGAGGACGGCCAGCGCTGCTCGCCGTACGGCATCGGGACCCGCACCGGCCGCGCCCGCCCCGGCCGCCAGCGCCCGCGACAGCGTCAGCGCCGTCCTGCGATCGGCGTCGGTGAGATAGCCGTTGCGGCTGGAGAGGGCGAGGCCGTCGGGGTCACGCACGGTCGGGACCGCGACCACCTCGACGGGGAAGTCGAGGTCCAGGGTCATCCGCCGGATCAGCAGCAGCTGCTGGGCGTCCTTCTGGCCGAAGTAGGCGACGTCCGGCGTCGTCATGTGCAGCAGCTTGGCCACGACGGTGAGCACGCCGTCGAAGTGGCCGGGGCGGGACGCGCCCTCGAGCACGTCGCCGAGCGGACCGGCCGACACCCGCACCTGTGGCCGCTCGCCCGTCGGGTAGACCTCGGCCACCGGCGGCGCGAAGACCGCGTCCACCTGCTC
>JBOGDY010000109.1:0-7060 GCA_050742955.1 Actinomycetes bacterium
CGCGGGACGAGTCCTCCGTGCGCCACGTCGTCTCCGCCAGGACCAGCTCGGCGTCGGCCAGCTGACGGGCCGTGACCGGCGACCGCAGGCGCCGCGGGTCGTTGCTGATGTAGACCAGCTCCTCGCGAGCCACCGGGCGCACCGTCATCCACTCGTCGGCCACCGGCAGCGCGATCATCGCCGCCTCCAGTCGCCCGCGCCGGAGGTCCTCCTGCACGTCGGCCGAGTTCTGGCCGATCAGCTCGACGCGGACACCCGGGTGACGGGCGAGCACGTCCTCGACGAGGGCGGCACCCAGGTAGAGCCGGGCGGTGCCGAAGATGCCGAACCGGACGGTGCCGGTCTCCATCGCACTGGTCGCGGCCACCGCCCTGCGGGCAGCGTCGGCGTCCGCCAGCGTGCGCTCCGCGTGGGGGCGCAGTGCGTCCGCGGCCTCGGTCGGCACGACGCCTCGACCGACCCGCCGGAACAGCGAGGCGCCCAGGCCCTGCTCGAGGCCGCGGACCTGCTCGGAGACCGAGGGCTGGGCGTAGCCGAGGGCGTCCGCCGCCGCCGTGAGCGAGCCGTGTTCGTACGCCGCCAGGAAACACCTCAGCTGGTGGAGGGAAAGCATAGGGACATCCTTTGGATAGGCCAGGAAACAGAGGCTACCTCGATGTCTCTCTGGGGCCTAGCGTGAAGCGTGACAGACCCGGTACACCCAGGCCGGGCCCGAAGGGGAAGGGATTGGTCCCGATGTTCGACGTCTTCTGCCCGGAGTGCTCCAGCCGACGGCTCATCTTCCCCGGCCAGGTGGACCGGGTCGTCAACGACGACGGTGGCATCGTCGTGCACTTCTCCTGCTGGTGCGGGGCGCCCGGTGCCTGGCGGACCGGGCGTCGCGCCGGTCACGACGCACTGACGTGGGCACGGCCGGCACTCGCCTGCTGAGCGTCTGGTCTCAGGCGGGATCGCGGCGGAGGAACAGCAGCGATCCCGCCATGACGACCACCGCGGCGTAGCCGACGAACAGCAGACCTCCGGCGAGCGGCGAGAGCAGGGCCGTCCCCGCCTCGTCGTACAGCACCGCGTCCGCCGCGCTGCTGGGCATCCAGCGCTGCGCCTGCGGGGTGTTCGTGGCGAGGGGGATGACGTTCTCGATCACGAACTTCCACACCAGCACCGCCACGAGCGCAACCGTGCTGCTGCGGACCAACACGCCGAGCCCGGCCGCCAGGACCGACCAGACCGCCCCGATCAGGGCGCCGGCGGCAACCGCCGGCACGAGCTCCCAGGTGACGGCGACCGGCATCCCGTGGTCCCGCATCGCCACCGCGCCGACGCCGAGGGCGCTGGCCGAGCCGATGACCGCGAGGAGAGCTCCGTAGGCAGCGGTCACGGCCGCCTTCGCAGCCAGCACCGGTCCGCGGCGCGGAGCATGAAGGAGGGTGGTGCGGATGGTGCGGTGCTGGAACTCCCCGGCCGTGGCGAGCACGGCCACGACGACGGCGAGGAACCACATCGGCTGGGCCGACACGGTGGCCATGTCCGCCAGGGTGACGCTCTCGTCGGTGTCGGCCGCGATCCGGACCACGGCGTAGCCGATGACGCCGGACAGGGCAGCGCCGGTCACGATCATTGCCCGAGGCAGGACGAGCGTGCGCAGCTTGAGCACCTCGCTGGCGAGCAGGGTGTTCATGACAACGGTCCCTTCGTGGTGAGCCCGAAGAACAGGTCCTCGAGCGACGCTGACTGGTGGGTCTCGAGCAGGTCGGCCATCGAGCCATGGACCATCAGGCGACCGTGGTCGATGACCACGACGTCGTCCACGGTCTGCGCGAGCTCGGCGAGCAGGTGGCTCGAGACCAGGACGGTCCGGCCCTCGGCTGCCAGGCCGCGCAGCATGCCCCGCAGCCACAGCACCCCCGCCGGGTCGAGGCCGTTCGCCGGCTCGTCGAGCACCAGCGTCTCCGGGTTCCCGAGCAGGGCCGCGGCCAGGCCGAGCCGTTGCCGCATGCCCATCGAGTAGCCGCCCACCCGGCGTCGCCCGGCGACTGACAGGCCGACGGCCTCCAGCACCTCGTCGGCACGTGTGTCGGGGATCCCGGACGCCCGCCCGAGGACGCGCAGGGCGTTGCGGCCGGAGCGGCGCGGGTGGAACACGTCGGGGTCGGTCATCGCGCCGACGACGCGGGCCGGGCGGGGCAGTGCCGCGTAGGGCAGGCCGTCGATGGTGGCGCGCCCGGAGGTCGGCCGGGTCAGCCCCAGCAGCATCCGAAGGGTCGTGGACTTGCCGGCGCCGTTGGCGCCGAGGAAGCCGGTTATCGTCCCCGGCTCGAGGGTGACGGTGAGGTCGTCGACGGCGGTCACCGAGCCGTAGGTCTTGGTGAGGCGGTCGAGCTCTATGCGCGCCATGGTGGCGATCCTCTTCTGGTGGCCCATCGGTTGACATCTCCGATGGTCGGCGACGGATCGGGGCTGCGCGTCGGCCGCGAGGAGACACGTCGTCGTACTCCCGCAGGAGTACGACGGGTCAGCCGCCGTCGACGCCGGGCACGAGCAGCCCGGACTCGTAGGCCGCGACGACGAGCTGCGCCCGGTCGCGCATCGCCAGCTTGGTGAGGATGCGGCTGACATGCGTCTTGGCCGTCAGCGGGCTGACGACCAGCCGGTCGGCGATCTCGGCGTTGGACAGGCCGCGACCGACGAGCTCCAGCACCTGCACCTCTCGCTCGGTGAGAGCCTCGACGAGGTGGCGTACTGGCGCTCCGGCTCCCGGGCGCACGACGAACTCGGCGATCAGCCGCCTGGTCACGTGCGGCTCGATGAGAGCGCCGCCGTCGGCGACGATCCGGATCGCCCGCTGCAGCTCCTCGGGAGCGATGTCCTTGAGCAGGAACCCCGAGGCGCCGGCGCGTAGCGCGCCGTACACGTACTCGTCGAGGTCGAAGGTCGTGAGCACGATGACGCGGACGCCCGCGGTCGCCGGATCGGTGGTGATCCGGCGGGTGGCCGCGATCCCGTCCAGGACCGGCATGCGCACGTCCATGAGCAGCACGTCGGGCAGCTGCCGGTGGGCGAGCGACACGGCCTGCTCGCCGTTGGCCGCCTCGCCGGCGAGCTCGAGGTCCGCAGCGAGGGTGACCTGCATCCGGAAGCCGTCGCGGATCATCGCCTGGTCGTCGGCGATGCCTACCCGGATGCTCATCGCCCGCTCACCCGTGCCGTCTCGTGATCGGCAGCGTCGCAGCCACGACCCAACCCGGACCGTGCTCCGCGGGACCCACCCACAGGCCGCCGCCGGTCGCGTCCGCCCGCTCCCGCATCCCGCGGATCCCGTTGCCCTCCTCCACCGCCAGCGCGGGCTCCCCGTCGTCGCGGATCTCCACCGCGACGGCATCCCCGATCTCGACCCGGACCACGCTCCGGCCGGCCCCGGAGTGGCGCACGACGTTGGTCAGGGCCTCCTGGACGATCCGGTAGACAGCCTCCTGGGTGGGGCCCGGCACCGCGGTGACCGCGCCAATGACCTGGTGGTCGACGGCGAGCCCCGCCCTTCCGGCCGCATCGGCCAGCGCCTTGATGTCGTGCAGACCTGGCCGCTCGGGCTGGTCACGCAGCAGCCCCACGAGCCAGCGCACCTCGCGCAGCACGTCCCGGCCGGCCTGCTCGATCGTGGTCAACGCCCGGCGGACGTCCTCCTGCGCGTTGACGTCGAGTGCCATCCGCCCGGCGCCGGCCTGCACCGTGATCGCGCCCACCCCGTGGCCAACGATGTCGTGCAGGTCGCGGGCGATGCGCAGCCGCTCCTCGGCCGCGGCCTCGCGCACCGTCGCTGCCTGCCGCGCGACCCAGGCGGCCGCCAGCGCGCCGACGAGGACAGCCAGCAGGATCGCGACGACGTAGAGGGGTGCGATGCCGACCTCCCCCGTCAGGGCCAGCACCGACACGACGGCCGGCGCAGCGGCGACTGCCGATACCGCCCCCCACAGCGGAGGGCCGTGCCGGGCCGCCGAGTAGGCAGCCGCGATGAGGACGGCCGGCAGCGACGGGCCCGAGAGTCCGGCCTGCACGACGTAGCCGATCGTCGCCGCCGCCAGGACCAGCAGCGGCGCCCGGCGGCGAGCGAGGAGGGACAGCCCGGCGGTCAGGCCGGCGGCGGTGGCGATCCCACCGGCGGCAGCCGACGGGTCCGGCGACGAACCAGGCTGGACGGCGAGGACCTGAAGCACCGTGCACACCGTGGCAACGATGCGGTCCCGCCCGGTGCGACCCATGTCCCGATCATGCCGCGGGCGGGTGACCGAGGAACACCGTGAGACGGTCGACCGCCGAGCTGACAGCCGCGAGGTGCTCCTCGTCCAGGCTCGGAACGAGAGCGGTCTCGATCGAGAGGCTCTTGCCGCTGATCGTCCGTCGCCAGGTGCCCACGTTGCGCTCTCCGACGATGACGCTGCCGATGAACAGATCCATGTCCGGTGGATGCGGGTGGCCCGGTGCCGTCGGAAAGTTCAGGCGCGGATAGGTCAGCACCGCCTCGTCGTACAACGGGAGCAGGTAGGCCGTCAGTGGGATCGATCGCGGCCTGGGCGCCTCCGGGTCGAACCAGAGCGACTCCCCGTCCACCTCCGTGCCGGCAAGCCGGTCACCGACGGCTGCAATGGCGGTCCTCGCGTCGGCGACGGTCAGGCTCGACCACCGGGTGAAGTCTCTCAGGCTGGCCGGCCCGTGACCGGCGAAGAAACGGAACGCGAGCTCGGCGAGCGCCTCGTCCGCCTGGTAGGTCGGACCCGGCGGCACCCGCTCGTCGAGAACCGCGTAGGTGTGCTGCGCGCCGCGCATCGGCCCACTGCAGACCAGTCCGCGCAGCTCGGCGCTCATCACGATGTAGGCCAGTCGCTGTCCGGCGGTCGCCTCGCCGTGCCGTTCCAGCTCCGCCCCGATCTCCCTGCGGGTCAGGTGGGCGCCACCCTCGAGCATCTTCACGACCAGGTCGCCGGTTTCCCTTTGGGTGGCGTCGTCCAACCCGTGCGCGCGGAAGCTGCTGCCGAAGGCCGCGAGGACGCGGGGCGATGTCGCGCCGAGGATCCAGCGGATGTCCTCCGGGGTCACGAAGTGCCACGTCGTACGCAGCATGTGGGTGCGCAGGATCCGGCCCTCGTCGAAGGCGCGCCGCACGTCGGCGTACGTCGAGCCGTTGGTGCGCATGCCCAGGGACCAGAAGCCGTGCGCGCACTCCTGGGACTGGACCGCAGCCAGCAGCCGCACCACGTCCTCCGGCTCGGGCAGCTTCCGCCCGGCCAGCCGCTGGGTGAAGACCCTGCGCCGCAGAACGGTCTCCGGACGCGTGGTGCTCACCCCAGCGCGAGCTCGGCCCGGACAACCTCCGCGAGCCGCTCGGCGACCGCCTCGGCCTGACCGGCCGTGGGGGCCTCCACCATGACCCGCACCAACGGCTCGGTGCCGCTCGGGCGCAGCAGCACCCGGCCGGTCCGGCCGAGCTCCTGCTGGGCCGCGGTGACCGCCTCCTGCAGCGGCGCGCAGTCCTCGACGCGCCCCTTGTCCACGCCCTTGACGTTGACGAGGACCTGGGGCAGCCGCTGCATCACTCCCGCCAGCTCGGCGAGCGACCGGCCGGTCCCGGCGACCCGGGCGAGCAGGTGCAGGGCGGTCAGCGTCCCGTCCCCCGTGGTGGCGTGTTCCAGCAGGATCACGTGGCCGGACTGCTCGCCGCCGAGGGAGAAGCCCCCCGCCTTCATGGCCTCGAGGACGTACCGGTCACCGACGGCGGTCGCGACCACCTCGACCTGCTCGCGGTCCATCGCCAGCCGGAACCCCAGGTTGGACATCACGGTGGCGACCGCGGTGTCGTGCGGCAGGCGCCCGTTCTCGCGCATCGCCAGGGCCAGGATGGCCAGGATCTGGTCGCCGTCCACGATCTCGCCGGCCGCGTCGACGGCGAGGCAGCGGTCCGCGTCGCCGTCGAGGGCGATGCCGGCGTGGGCCGCGTGCTCGCGCACCGCCGCCTTCAGCCGGTCCAGGTGGGTGGAGCCGTAGCCGTCGTTGATGTTCAAGCCGTCCGGGGCGTCACCGATCGTCACCACGTCGGCCCCGGCCGACCGCAGCGCTTCCGGGGCGACGCGGTAGGCCGCGCCGTGGGCGGCGTCGACGACGACCCGCAACCCGTCGAGGCGGTGCGGCAGTGACGTCAGCAGGTGCTCGACATAGCGCCGGGCCAGCGAGCCGTCCACCCGGACCCGGCCGACGCCGGCGCCGACCGGGCGTGCCCAGTCCTCGCGCAGCCGCTTCTCGATGGCGTCCTCGAGCTCGTCGGCGAGCTTGTGTCCACCGCGGGAGAGGAACTTCAGCCCGTTGTCGGCCATCGGGTTGTGGCTGGCGGAGATCACCGCACCGAGGTCGGCGCCGAGGTCCGCGGTGAGGAAGGCGACGGCCGGGGTGGGCAGCACGCCGACGTCGATGACGTCGACCCCGGCGCTGGCCAGACCGGCGACGACGGCCGCGGACAGGAACTCGCCGGACGCCCGTGGGTCGCGACCCACGACGGCCACCGGCCGGTGCCCTTCGAAGGCGCCCACGTCACCGAGCACGTGCGCAGCGGCGACGGACAGGTCGAGCGCCAGCTCGGCGGTCAGGTCACGGTTGGCCACCCCGCGCACCCCGTCGGTGCCGAAGATGCTTCCCACCGGCCGGTCCTCCCTCCACAGACAGACGTGCCCCGGCGCGGACGCCGAGGCACATCCGACGAACGGTCGCGTGAGCCCGCGACGGTCCTAGCGCTTGGAGTACTGAGGCGCCTTGCGGGCCTTCTTCAGGCCGTACTTCTTGCGCTCCTTCGCCCGCGGGTCGCGAGTGAGGAAACCCGCGCGCTTGAGGGCCGGGCGGTTGCCCTCGGCGTCGATCACGTTCAGTGCGCGGGAGATGGCCAGACGCAGTGCACCGGCCTGGCCGGAGACGCCGCCACCGTGGATGCGGGCGACGACGTCGAACCGGGCGTCGATGTCGAGGGTCACGAAGGGCTCGTTGACCAGCTGCTGGTGGACCTTGTTCGGGAAGTACTGGT